>DFIR01000071.1:0-21914 GCA_002372815.1 Lachnospiraceae bacterium UBA3692 | reverse complement strand
CACCCTGATTAAGAGTCAGGTGCTCTACCAGCTGAGCTAACAGCGCATATTCTGTTCTTGCGCCGCCGTCGGAAATAGTGTATCCTTGAACGGCACGAATGTCATTATAGTAGATGGTCTGCCTTTTTGCAAGTACTTTTTGAAAAAAAATTATAGTCTTTTTCAGGCAGGCCCGAAAGGCCGGTAAACGGCGAAAATGAGGAACAGCTGACTTATGATCTTTGACTCACATGCACATTACAATGACCGCGCGTTCGACGAGGACCGGGACGCGCTTGTGGCGTCTCTCCCGGCCGCGGGTGTCGGGACGGTCGTCAATATCGCCAATGATATCGAGAGTATCGGGCAGTGTCTGGATCTGGCGGCGCGCTATGAACATGTCTGGTGCGCGCTGGGGATCCATCCGTCCGACTGCGGGCCGCTCGCCGATGAGGCGGTCGGAGAGAGCACCATGGCGCTCCTGCGGGAGAAGCTGACGGATCCTGCCTCGAAGGCGGTGGCCGTAGGCGAGATCGGGCTGGACTACTACTGGCCGGAGCCGGACAGGGAGCTCGAGCGGTACTGGCTGCGGCGGCAGCTGGATCTCGCCAGGGAGGTGGGCCTGCCGGTCGTAATCCACTCCCGCGACGCCGCGAAGGATACGCTGGACATCCTGCAGGAGAAGCATGCCGAAGAGATCGGCGGCGTGATCCACTGCTTCAGCTACGGCGTCGAGATGGCGCGCGAGTTTCTGAAGCTCGGCTTCTACATCGGGATCGGCGGCGTGGTAACATTTAAAAATGCCCGCAAGCTCAAGGAGGTCGCCGCCGAGGTGCCGGCGGACCGGATCCTGCTCGAGACCGACTGCCCGTATCTGGCGCCGGTCCCCTACCGGGGCAAACGCAACTGCTCGCTCTACCTGCCCCACGTCGTGCGGACGCTGGCGGAGATCCGGGGCGTCAGCGAAGACGAGATCCTCCGCGTCACGGAAGAAAACGCGAGACGCATGTACCGTCTCTGAAGAAAGGAACCTCCATGTACGATCATCTGAACACACTCTCCCCCCGTCCTGTCCTCGCCACCCCGTCCGCCACGCGCGCGGTGCTGGAGCGGCATGGGATCCATGCCAGGAAGAAGTACGGGCAGAATTTTCTCATTGATGCCTCTGTGATCGAGGAGAGCATCGAGGCCGCCGGGATCACGAAGGAGGACTGCGTCCTCGAGATCGGCCCCGGCATCGGCAGCATGACGCAGCTGCTCTCCCGCGCGGCGGGCCGGGTCGTCTGCGTCGAGATCGACACGTCCCTGGAGCCGGTGCTCGCGGACACGCTGGCCGACTGCGACAACGTCACGATCCTCTGGCAGGACATCCTGAAGACGGATCTTCGCGCGCTCTGCGAGGAGTACAACGGCGGGCGCCCGATGAAAGTGGCCGCGAACCTTCCCTATTACGTCACGACACCGATCCTGATGGAGCTGCTGTCCCAGAAGGGATGCTTCTCCTCCATTACCGTCATGGTGCAGAAGGAAGTGGCGGACCGCATCCGCTCCGGCCCCGACACAAAGGAATACGGCGCGCTCTCTCTGGCGGTGCAGTACTACGCGAAGCCGGAGATCGTGACGCAGGTCGGGGCACACGCCTTCTTCCCGAGGCCGAATGTGGACAGCACTGTTCTGTGCCTCCGCGCATACGAAACGCCGCCGGTCGAAGCCGACGAGCGCTTCCTGTTCGCGCTCATACGCGCAGCTTTCAACCAGCGGCGCAAAACGCTCGCCAATGCCCTCTCCCACGGCTTCCGCTATGAGGACCGGACGCTCACCCGCGAAGAAGTCACGCAGGCGCTCCGGGCACTCGGGCTGTCGGAGACCATCCGCGGAGAGGCGCTCTCCCTGGAGCAGTTCGCCGCCCTGTCGCGGGAACTGGCTTCCGGGCAGGCCTGACCTGCACACATTCAGCAACGGAAAGCGCCGGGCCACAGCCCGGCGCTTCTTCTCATATGCTCAAATAGTATTCTCGTACCGGTCCGCCTCGGAGAGAAGCATCTTCTTCCCGTTCAGGAGGATGTAGCCGTCCTCCGGGTCGTCGTGTACGATGTAGCGGGGCATGTCGTCCGCCTCCGGATGGACGTGCCCGAACCTGCTGCAGGAGACGTCCTCATCCCCGAAGAGCCTGTGTCCGTCGTCCGCGGACACGGAGTGGCGCCGGTTCTTCAGGATGCTCTGGAAGCCGTCCTGCCTGTTCTGGCTGGTGGCGGAAGCACCTGCGCGCCGGTCCGTTCTCTGCGCGGCGGTACCCGCCGCCCCGGTCCCCGGTCTGCCGAGAGGATTCCTGCGGCTTCCGGGCGGTGCCGAAGGGTCATAGCCGCCGTTTCTTCCCGTGCCGGTGTCCTTCTTCGATGCATTGGCACCGTTCTTCTTCCCCGACTTCAGAACCTGAGAGATGATCACCGCAACGACCACCAACAGAATCTCAACTATTCCGCTCATCTGCACCTCCTTCCTGCAACCGTTCCGTCTGCTGTTCTGATTACCGCTCTGTTTACAGCTCCGATCACTGCTCTGCCCACCGCGCCGCTCACAGTTCTGAGAGCGCGCGCAGGATCTCCTCTTTCGAAGCCTGTACGCTTCCCTGGACCATCTCCGGTCTGCCGCCGCCTTTCGCGCCGAGCCGCTCCCGGAGCCGTCCGCTCACCGTGCGCGCGTCCGCGCCGCGTCCGCCCGCGATGTACATGTATCCGCTTCCGTCCTCCCCTGCAAAGACGCCGCAGAGTCCGCCCCCTTCCGGCAGTCTGTCGCACAGCGCGTTCACGAGTGCTCTCTGCGGGAGGACTGACAGATGCTTCTCAAAGACCCAGGCGTTGCCGCCCGGTGCCGACTCCAGGTGGATCTGCGCGATCCGCTCCTCGAGCTCGCGCACGTGGTGTCTCTCCGCCTCCACTTCCGCGAGAAGGCGCGCCGCGGCGTCCGCGATCTGCTCCTGCGGGCTGTTGGTAAGGTGGGAGACAGCTTCCGCCTGCGCCTGCATGGACTGCACGGATGCCAGTGCCCGCCGGCCGCACAGGATCGTCAGGCGCATGCCGCCGGCATAGCGGAGGACGCGCACGATCCGGATCAGGCCGATCTCGCCGGTGCGGGAGACATGCGGCGCGCAGCAGGCGCAGTTGTCCACGCCTTCCACGGTCACGACGCGCAGGGGCCCGTCGATCTCCTTTTTGCTGCGGTAGACGAGCGTCTCCAGCTCCGCGGCGTCCGGATACCGCGCCGTCACAGGCACGTTGCGCCAGACGACTTCGTTCGCCGCCGTCTCGAGCGCCCGGACCTGTTCGTCCGTGAGGTGCCCGTTCACGTCCAGCGTCACGCTGTTGTCGCTCAGGTGGAATCCTATATTGTCAAAACCGTACTGCCCGTGCATCAGCCCGGAGAGGATGTGCTCCCCGGTGTGGTTCTGCATATTGGAAAAACGGTGTCCCCAGTCGATCTCCCCATGCACGGTCTGTCCCGGCAGCAGCGCCTCCGGGATCCCGCCGGCGACAGCCGCGGCCTCTGCATTCGCCCCTGCCGTGGCGCCAGCCGCGGCTCCTGCCGCAGCGCCGCCCTGCCCGATCTCCACGGTGTGCACCACACCGCCGTCCGGGCGCAGCTGTACGTCCGTCACCGGAAAGCCCGCCAACGTGCCGCCGTCGGGGGACTGGCCGCCGCCCTCCGGGAAGAAGGCCGTGCGGTCCGTGACAACGAGGATCTTTCCGGCAGCATCCGCCGGACAGGCCTCTGTTACCAGCGCGTCAAAAGCGCGCAGGTACGGGTCCGCGTCGTAGAGCCGTTCCGTGCTCATCGCGTTCATGAGACGCTGTCCCCGCTCCGGCCGGCGCTGCCCGCCTCCATCTTCAGGTAGGCGTTGATGAAGCGGTCGATGTCGCCGTCGAGGACCGCGCTGGTGTTGCTGGTCTCCTCGCCCGTGCGGGTGTCCTTGACCATCGTGTAAGGCTGCAGGACGTAGGAGCGGATCTGGCTGCCCCAGGCGATGTCGCGGACCTCGCCGCGGATGCCCTTGAGCTTCGCCTCTTCCTCTTCCATCTTCAGCATGAAGAGCTTGGCCTTCAGCATCTGCATGGCTTTGTCCTTGTTCTGGAACTGGGAGCGCTCGTTCTGGCAGGTCACCACGATCCCCGTGGGGAAGTGGGTGATACGGATCGCCGAGGACGTCTTATTGATGTGCTGTCCGCCGGCGCCGCTCGAGCGGTAGGTGTCGATCCGGATGTCGTCCGGATTGATCACGATGTCGAGGTCCTTCTCGATCTCCGGGACCACGTCGCAGGAGACGAAGGAAGTCTGGCGCTTGCCCTGCGCGTTGAAGGGCGAGATGCGGACGAGCCTGTGCACGCCGCGCTCGGATTTCAGGTAGCCGTAGGCGTTCGGGCCGCTGATCTGGAAATCCACGGACTTGATGCCGGCCTCGTCGCCGTCCACGAAGTTCATGACTTCCATGGTGAAGCCCTTCTTGTCCGCCCACTTGGAGTACATCCGGTACAGCATGCTGCACCAGTCGCAGCTCTCCGTGCCGCCCGCGCCCGCGTTCAGGCTGACGATGGCGTTGGAGTCGTCATATTCGCCGGTCAGGAGGGTCGCGAGGCGCATCTCCTCCAGCTTGGCTGCGTAAGCGTCCAGTTCCTCGCGGATCCCGGGGATCACGCTGGCGTCGTTCTCCTCATTGCCCATCTCGATGAGCATCATGAGGTCCTCGTAGGTCGTGACGAGCCCGTCGGCGTCGTCCACGGTCTTCTGCAGGTCCTTGAGCTGCTTCATCTTCTTGTTGGCGACGGACGCGTCGTTCCAGAAATCCGGCGCCTCCGTCTCGCGCTGCAGTTCCTCGATGCGCTGTTTCTTATAATCGAGATCCAGGGAGTCCCGGACCTCCTCCATCGGCTGCTCGTACTGGGCGAGCTCCTGTTTCATCTGGTCGAGTTCTATCATGCTCTATCCTCTTTTCCGTCCTTGTGCTGTCCTGCGGGTGTCCGGGATGCCTCCCCCTGCCGGGGACGGGCAGGTCACCGTTTCCCGTGGCAGTTCTTGTACTTCTTGCCGCTGCCGCAGGGGCAGGGATCGTTGGGGTAGATCTTCTTCTCGGCGCGCATCTTCGGCTTCTTGACAGCCGTGTCGTCCTTGTTCGTGCCGGTGACCTTCGCGACCTCCTCGCGCTCGACCTTCTGCTCCACCTTGACGTGGAAGAGGACGCGCACGGTCTCGATCATGATGTTGCGGGTCATCTCGTTGAACATGTCGTAGCCGGCGATCTTGTACTCGACGAGCGGATCGTGCTGTCCGTAGGACTGCAGGCCGATGCTCTGGCGCAGCTGTTCCATGTCGTCGATGTGGTCCATCCACTTGCGGTCAACCGACTTGAGCAGGACGACGCGCTCCAGTTCACGGATCGTCTCCGGCTCCGGGAACTGCGCCTCCTTGGCCTCGTAGAGTGCGGCCGCCTCTTCCTTCAGCTGCTGCTTCAGGCCGTTCTTCGTGCGCTCGCGGATCCGGCCGCGGTTGATGGTCTCGAGCGGGATCACGGGCAGGAGCAGCTCGTTGAGCTCCGCCAGGTTCCAGTCGTCGCTGGCCTGGTCCTCGCCGATGCAGGTGTCCACCGTGCTGTCGACGATGTCCATGATCATGTTGAAGATGCTGTCGCGCATGCTCATGCCGTCCAGCACCTCCCGGCGCTCTTTGTAGATGATCTCGCGCTGCTCGTTCATGACCTCGTCGTAATCGAGCAGGTTCTTGCGGATGCCGAAGTTGTTGGTCTCAATCTTCTTCTGGGCGCCTTCGATCGCCCTGGAGAGCGATTTGTGGGTGATCTCCTCGCCCTCGGGCACGCGCAGCGCCTCGAAGACCTGGATCATGCGGTCGCTGCCGAACAGGCGCATCAGGTCATCTTCCAGGGAGATGTAGAAGCGGGATTCGCCCGGATCGCCCTGACGGCCGCTTCGGCCGCGCAGCTGGTTGTCGATACGCCGCGACTCATGCCGCTCCGTGCCGACGATCCGCAGACCGCCTGCTTCCCGTGCAGCCTCGTCCAGCTTGATATCGGTGCCTCGGCCGGCCATGTTGGTCGCGATGGTGACGGCGCCGTGCTGGCCCGCCTGCGCGACGATCTCCGCTTCCTGCTCGTGGAACTTCGCGTTCAGGACGTTGTGCGGGATCCCCTCCTTGCGCAGCAGGAGCGACAGCTCCTCGGAGACCTGGATCGTGATGGTGCCGACCAGGACCGGCTGGCCCTTCTCGTGGGCTTCCTTCACCGCTTCCACGACGGCGCGGTATTTCTCTTTTTTCGTCTTGTAGACGGCATCCTGGTGGTCGACGCGGATCACGGGGCGGTTGGTCGGGATCTCGATGACGTCCATGCCGTAGATCTCCCGGAATTCCTTCTCCTCGGTGAGGGCGGTACCGGTCATGCCGCACTTCTTGTCGAACTTGTTGAAGAAGTTCTGGAAGGTGATCGTGGCGAGGGTCTTGCTCTCCCTCTTGACCTTCACGTGCTCCTTGGCCTCGATGGCCTGGTGGAGTCCGTCGCTGTAGCGGCGGCCGGGCATCACGCGCCCGGTGAACTCGTCGACGATCAGCACCTGGTCGTCCTTGACGATGTAGTCGTGGTCCCTGTGCATCAGGTTGTTGGCGCGCAGGGCCAGGATGATGCAGTGCTGGATCTCCAGGTTCTCGGGATCCGCCAGGTTCGCGATGTGGAAGAAGCGCTCCACCTTCGCGACGCCGTCCGCGGTCAGGTTGACGACCTTGTCCTTCTCATTGACGATGAAGTCGCCGGTCTCCTCCTGCTCGATGCCCATGATGGCGTCGATCTTGGAGAGGTCCTCCACGTCCTTGCCGCGGATCATCTGCTTGGCCAGAATATCGCAGGCTTCGTAGATCTTGGTGGACTTGCCGCTCTGACCGGAGATGATCAGCGGGGTCCGCGCCTCGTCGATCAGGACCGAGTCGACCTCGTCGATGATGGCGTAGTGGAGCTCGCGGAGCACGCACTGCTCCTTGTAGATGGCCATGTTGTCGCGGAGGTAGTCGAAGCCGAGCTCATTGTTGGTGACATAGGTGATGTCACACCGGTAGGCCTCCTGGCGCTCCGTGCTGTTCATGCTGTTGAGGACGCAGCCGACCGTCAGGCCCATGAAGCGGTAGACCTGGCCCATCCACTCCGCGTCACGGGAAGCCAGGTAATCGTTGACCGTGACGACATGGACGCCGCGCCCCTCCAGGGCGTTCAGGTACGCCGGCATCGTCGCCACCAGGGTCTTGCCTTCACCGGTGCGCATCTCGGAGATGCGTCCCTGGTGCAGGATGATCGCGCCGATCACCTGTACGCGGAAAGGTTCCATATTCAGCGCGCGCTTCGCGCCTTCGCGGACAGCCGCGTATGCCTCCGGAAGGAGATCGTCCAGCGTCTCCCCCTCCTGGATGCGGTGTTTGAATTCCTCGGTCTTGCCCCGCAGCTCCTCGTCCGTGAGGGCCTGCATCTGCGGGCGCAGGCTCTCGATCCTGTCCACGATGGGCATGATCCGCTTGAGTTCTCTCTGACTGTGTGTGCCGAACAGCATATCACTGATTCTTGACATTCTATTCCTCCGGTGCGTTCTGGTCTCTATGGATGTTTCCGAGGACTTTGTAGAGCAGGCTGTAGAGCTGCATCGCCTCATCCGGGGTAATGTCCACACAGCAGGACATCTCCGCCGGGATCGTGAGCGCCTCTTCACGCAGACGCGTGCCGGCCTCGGTGATGGTCACGGAGAGGTTCCTCTCGTCGCTCTTCAGACGGTGCCTGTCGATGTAGCCCTTGGATTCCAGCTTCTTCAGAACGGGCGTCAGTGTGCCGCTGTCCAGATACAGCAGGCTCCCGAGTTCCCGCACGTTCATCTGCCCGTGCTCCCACAGTGCCATCATCGTGATGTACTGCGTGTAGGTCAGGTCCAGGCGGTCCAGAAGCGGCTTATACCGCCGGATGATCTCCTTTGAACACACATAAAGAGGAAAGCAGAGCTGGTTCTCCAGCCGCAGGCAATCGTATTTGTTCCCCATTTCGTCCCTCACTTCTAATGATTCCGGCCATGTCGGCGCAAAAAACAGACCGACACAGTTGTCCGTCAGACAATTTAATTTATCACAATTTGTTGTATTGGGCAATACAAATGCGGTATCATCGTATCGTTTCATATACTTGATACTTATTGCATACGGGAGAGAACACTCTTGAAACAGATCGACTTCGCAAACGGAAAGATCGGAAGCAACGTCCTGGCTTCCGCCCTGCCGCTGCTCGTGGCGCAGGTCCTGAACCTCCTCTACAGCATCGTGGACCGGCTCTACATCGGGAGGATCCCGGGCGACGGCACGGCGGCGCTCGGCGGCGTCGGTCTCTGCTTCCCCATGATCATACTGGTGACCGCCTTCACGAACCTGTTCGGACTGGGCGGCGCCCCGCTCTGCTCCATCCGCCGCGGGCGCGGGGAGACGGAGGAGGCGCGGGAAGTCATGAACACCGCCGGGACCTGCCTGCTGGTCACCGCCGTGCTGCTGACGGTCGCGGGTGAGCTGTTCGCCGTACCGCTCCTTCGGGCCATGGGCGCTTCCGGGAGCAGCCTGCGCTTCGCCCTCCCCTACATGCGGATCTACCTGACCGGCACGCTCTTCTCCATGATCGCGACCGGCCTCAATCCCTACATCAACAGCCAGGGCTTCGCCAACGTCGGCATGGTGACCGTCGTGATCGGCGCCGTCACGAACATCGTCCTGGACCCGGTCCTGATCTTCGGGCTGGGCATGGGCGTGGAGGGAGCCGCAGTCGCGACGGTCCTGTCCCAGGCGCTCTCGGCGCTCTTCGTCCTGCGCTTCCTCACCGGCCCGCGCGCGGAGCTGCGCCTGCAGTTTCACAGGCCGTCCGAGTGGGGCAGCCACCTCCGCACCGCCGCGGACATCGCGAGCCTGGGCACCAGCGCCTTCATCATGCAGTTCACCAACAGTCTCGTGAGTATGGTCTGCAATTCCATGCTCACCGGTTATGAGGGCGGGATCTACGTCTCGGTCATGACCATCATCTCCTCCGTCCGCCAGCTCCTCGACGTGCCGGTCCTGGCCATCGCCGAGGGCACCTCCCCCGTCATCAGCTTCAACTACGGCGCGGGCCGCAAGCCGCTGATCCGGAAGGCGGTCCTGCTCATGACCGCCATCAACATCGCCTACACCTTCGTCGTGTGGGTCGCCATCGAGCTGCGGGCGGACCTCTTCATCCGCATCTTCAGCAGCGACGCATCGCTCCTGACCCAGGCCGTGCCGGCCCTCCGCCTGTACTTCCGCGCCTTCCTCTTCCAGGCCTTCCAGCTGTGCGGCCAGACCGCCTTCAAAGCCCTCAATAAGAAAAAACAGGCGATCTTCTTCTCCCTCTTCCGGAAGGTCATCATGGTCGTTCCGCTCACGATCCTGCTGCCGACGGTCTTCGGCATGGGCCCCGCGGGCGTCTTCATGGCCGAGCCCATCTCCAACTTCGTCGGCGGCTGCGCCTGCTACATCACGATGGTGTGCATCGTGTGGCGGATGACGCGGGAGTGAGAGGCGCAGGCCAGGCTGGAACTTCTATCTTTGTACATAAAAAGCAGGCGGCAGCGTCTCCTCCCCGGAGCGCTGTCGCCTGTTTTCTTCGATCTGATCAGAAGCTATGGGATCCTTACAGCAGTCTCTCCTCCGCCAGCTCCACCGCCGCGCGCACGCAGTCATCGCACTCACAGACGACCTTGCCTGTGCCGATGCCCTTGAGGTCCTTGCAGATGGACGCGCCGCATTTCTCCGTGAAGGCCCTGTGCAGCGAGGCGGCATCCCTGAGGATGGGCCGCCCGTCGTATTTCTTCAGTCCCAGCAGCATCTCCGCCGCGCAGAGCGCGCCGCAGGTCGCCTCCATGCAGCCCATGCCGGCGCAGAAGGCCGCGCCCAGCTGCTTCAGGGTCTCCTCCGGCAGGCCCGACTCCTCCGCAAAAGTACAGAGGACCGCCTGGCAGCAGTTATAGCCGTTGTGTTTTCTTACTACCGCTTCTTCTTTTCTGGACATTTCCTTCTCCTGTGACATTTCCTGTGACATTATTTTCGATCAGTACACGAACGCCCTGTCATGCCCGCTGTGCAGCGCGTCGTAGATCTGGCCGGGGCGGGCGCTGTCGCCCACCAGGACGACCTTGCCGGGGTATGCTTCCCGGAAAGCGTCGATATCCGGGCGGTTGGCGCGGACGCCCATCGCGAGGACGACAGTGTCGGCCGGGATCGCAGCCTGCTCTCCTGTCTTCGTGTCCTCGACGGTCACCTCTCCTTCGCCGATGCTGACCAGCTTCTTCCCCTTGGCGATGGCGCCGCCGTTCTTCATGATCTCCTGGGCGAGGTGCAGGACCACGCTGGGATAGAGATTGCCGCCCACCTTGTCCAGCATCTCGACGACCGTGACGTGGTGGTCCGGGGCCAGGCACTCCGCGGTCTCCAGGCCGGTCACGCCGCCGCCGATGATCACGATGTTCTTTCCTTCCGCCGCGGCTCTGCCGGCGAGGATGTCCTCTGCGGTCACGGCCTTCTCAATGCCAGGCAGGGACGGCTTCACGGGCTTGCCGCCCGCGGCGATGAAGACCGCTTCCGCGCCGGCTTCCCTGACGGCTTCCGGCGTCGCGGCTGTCCCGAGACGGATCTCGACGCCCGCCTCGGCCAGCTGTGCCTCCATGGTCTCGATAAACTCCTTGAGCATGCCCTTGTTCGGAGGGATGGCCGCCAGGTTGACGGTGCCGCCCAGCTTGTCGGAGGCCTCGAAGAGAATGGTCTTGAAGCCTCGCTTGGCCAGTGTCAGAGCCGCTTCCATGCCCGCAGGACCTGCGCCGGCGACCGCGACCGTGCGTCCCGCGCCGTTGCGGACCAGCTTCTCATCCCCGTACTCAAATTCGCGGCCGAGGACCGGGTTCAGGGTGCAGCCCAGCGGCAGTCCGTCATTCAGGATGCGGAAGCACTCCATGCAGCCGATGCACTTGCGGATCAGCTGCTCCTTGCCCGCAGCTGCCTTGCAGCCCCAGTCCGGATCCGCGAGATGTCCGCGCGCGATGCCGACGAAGTCCACGTCTCCCGCTTCCAGCATCTCCTCGGCAAAGGCCGGGTGCTTGATATTGCAGACCGCGATGACCGGGATCTTCACGACCTTGCGGATGTTCGCCGCCAGGTGGCGCTTCCAGCCCTCCTGGAAATAGTTCGGCTCGATGATGGTCGCGCCGGAGTCATAGGTGCCGCAGCTGATATTCAGGCAGCTGATCCCCAGGGCCTCCAGATATTTGGCCTGCGCGATGGCGTCCTCGTCCGTGATGCCGTCATCCAGATAGTCATTGCCGTTGATGCGGACGGAGATCGGGAATTTCGGCCCGCAGAAGGCCTTGATGCCCATGATGATCTCGGTCACGAAACGCATCCTGCCCTCAAAGCTCCCGCCGTACTTGTCCGTGCGCTTGTTGGTGTGCGGCGACAGGAACTGGCTGACCAGGTAGCCGTGCGCCGCGTGGATCTCGACGCCGTCGAGGCCGGCCTTCTGGGCGATGACCGCGCCGGTGACGAATTTCCTGACCATCGCCTCCACTTCTTCCGTGGTGAGCGCGCGGGGCTGCTCGCCGATCACCTTGCAGGTGACGTCCGATGCGGAGACGGGCTGCTTCCCGCCGATCAGGCGGCTGGGGGTCTGGTTGCCCGGATGGTGGAGCTGCACGAAGATCTTCGTGTCATAGGCGTGCACGGCCTCCACCAGTCTCGAGAGCTGCGCGATCATATGCGTATTCGTGACGCTCAGCTGATTGGGCGTGCCCACGCCGGTCTCGTCGTCCACTCTCGTGATCTCCGTGATGATCAGCCCGGCACCGCCTCTGGCGCGGTCCGCGTAATATTTGATCATGCGCGCGCCGGCTTCCCCGGTGGACTCCGCCAGGGAACATCCCATCGCGGGCATGACGATGCGGTTCTTCAGCTCCAGGGACCCGATTTGTCCCGGTTCAAAAAGCCTGCTGTATGCCATCGCAGCGACTCCTTTCTGCCCGGACAGCGGCCGGGCTGTGCGGAATTATGTGAACTATATTTCAGTATACTATACAGGATCCCGCGCGTATACCGGCGTCGCCCAGATTCTCTGAGATCCTGCCGGATCCGTTCACTCCAGGGAAGCTTCCGTGCATCGTCCCCCTTCCAGAGTTACGGTCAGCTTCCTCTCCGCTCCGTCCGCGCCGCGCAGCGGGATCTCCCATGTCTCCTTCTCCCCGCTGTCCGGCCAGTTCCCCCAGCCGGTCTCTCTGTCGAGGATCTCCGCGTACAGCGTATAGATCTCGCTCCGGTCCCTTCCTTCGAACCAGCCGTCCTCCAGCAGGCGCTCCGTATAGCCGACGACTTCCCCCTGCGCGCAGAAACCGCACTCAGCGAGGAGCGTCACGTCCGGCGCCGCGTCGATCCCCGCTTCATACCGCTGCAGATCGTCCCGGATCGAATAAGCTTCCACTCCAAAGCAGCACAGTACCGCAAAGGAGAGCGCCGTCACGCGGATCGCCAGCTCAGCAGCCCGGAAGGTCCGGCAGAGCCTGCAGCCCGCGATCCCCACGCACACGGCCAGCACGAGCAGGATCCACCCGGCTGTGATCCTGCGCGGCGTAAAGCCACAGAGGCGGATGTACAGGGAGAGCTTGGCCATGTTAAGCAGCGAGAGGGCCATTGAGCAGACGATCAGCGCTCCGCCGGCGGCCCGGGCCGGACCTCTCTTCAGAGGATCCTCCCTGCAGAAGAAGACGGCGGTCCCGAACACTGCCAGGTTCAGCAGCAGGATCCTGCACAGCTCCCAGAATCCGTTCACCGCGAACGACATGGCGGAAAAGGGTGTCACCACGTGTCCTCCGAAAGAGGGATCCATACGAGCAGCCACCTCCGAGATCTGGACCGCGAAGAAAGCGAGATAGACCAGTGTCAGCGCGCCTGCCGTCAGGTACAGCGGCAGGCCGGGCAGCTTCCGTCTCCTCTCCATCGCCGCACGGATGCGGTCAGCGCGGTCTTCCTCCTCTTCCGCCTGCAGAGCGCCTCCCACGAGCCCGAAGAGCCATGCCCCGACCGGCAGGGACAGGAGCAGGAACGCGATCCTGTCCTCAAATGTGTCCAGGAAGTTTCCCAATGCCCTGTCCAGCGCCGCGAGGAGTCCCCCGACAGGGTCCGTCAGCCACGCTCCCAGTCTGGCGAAACTGCTGCTTGCCGCTGCCAGCTGCCCCCAGGCAAAGGCGCTGATCAGCAACGCCGCCGCGGCACTTCCTGCCAGCAGGATGAATCTGTGTGCGTGGCCGCGCGTCGTTTCCGTTTCCCCGGGAGCAGTGTCTATTCTCTCTGTCCTGTGCCCTCGCAGCAGGGTCCGGATCCGCAGCAGGTAATTGCGCCAGGGAAGGACACAGGACCCCCGCAGCAGATCCCGGCCCAGGAAGATCCCGCTCCGCCCTTCGGTCAGCTGCCCCGTGCGGGCGAGCACGAAGAGGACGGCGGTGACGTGCCACAGGAGCAGCTGCCAGAAGCCGATGCTTCCGTTCCAGATCCCGTGCATCCCCATGCCAAGGCCTTCCAGCAGCAGGCATGCGCACCAGAGCCCTGCCTCCTCCGGCCGCCTGCGCGCCCGCTTCTGCACAGCTGACCACGCTTCCACAGCTGCCGCGAACAGCAGGGTGAAGGCGAGATGTTCCCACCGGCCCCTGGCGCCTCCGGGGGCATGGGACTTGCACAGCACCTGTTCCACATAGAAATACGCCGCGGGAAAGCTGAGCCACGCCGCCGCAAGACCGCCCCGCAATCCTGTCTCTGTCCGTTCTGTTTCCATAAGAAAAAGCCCTCCGTTTCACAGACGATGCAAACGGAGGACTTGTTATTCCCTGTGTACTGCCGGTTCAGTCCTGCTCCTCCCCCTCTTCAGGGCTGAAGGACAGGATATCTCCGGGCTGGCAGTCCAGTTCCCTGCACAGCGCGTCCAGCGTGCTGAAGCGGATCGCCCGGGCCTTGTTGTTCTTCAGGATCGACAGGTTCGCGGGGGTGATTCCCACCCGCTGTGCCAGTTCTCCCGCGCCGATCCCGCGCCGGGCCATCATCACGCCGAGGTCCACCTTGATCATGCCGCACCTCCTCAGACCGTGTAGTCCAGCTCGTCCTTCATCAGGACCGCCGCTTCAAACGCGTTCTTGACCACGCGCACCACCAGCATCATGAAGAGGGCCGCACCGCCCACCAGCACATAGAACAGGGCATACAGCACGCCCACCGCGATCGTCAGGCAGCCGCCGCACAGGCAGGCCCAGCTGATCTGCCGCAGGGACCGCACGTTGCGCTCAGTGAAGACTTCCCCCAGGGAGAGTCTACGCAGGAACAGCCGCATCTCCCACAGCATCCACACCGCCGCCGCGCCGCAGCCGATCCCGAGCGCCAGAAGCAGGCCATAGGCGCCGCTCCCGGCTCCCATGATCCTTCCGCCGCCGATCCGCGCGAGAAAATCCCGCACCATCCAGGGCCCTGACACCATCATCAGCACCGCGCACACCAGAAACACATCCACGCAGACCCGGGTCAGCAGGATGCTCTTCTCCCTGCTCCACAGCCCGTCCGCGCCGCCGTTTTGCATCGTCTTCAATTGTCAAGTCCTCCTGCATGCATTCGCGCGGATCTTCGGACGCAGACCGTCCCCGTTCCGCTTTCCCCGTTCCGCTTTCCTGCCTACTATAGCACGTTCCTTCTCGTTATTCAATAAGAATTTATTGTTTTTCGATATATACTTGCATGGGGTTCAGCAGGCCGGTCTGCTTCCCTCCAAAAAAAGAGGGCGCCGCACTGGATCCATCAGCCGGCGCCCTCCCGCTCCATCGTATCGTCAGGACAGGTCCTCCCTGTCAGGCCTCCCCCGTCCCGGTCAGTTCCAGTTCCTCCGCGTGTTCCTTCATCCCGCGGATGCACAGTTCCGCCAGGTCCCGCACTTCCATGCCGAGCATCTCACAGCCCTTCCGGATGAGCTCGCGGTCGCACTTGGCGGCGAACCGCTTGTCCTTGAACTTCTTCATGAAGCTCTTCACTTCCAGGTCCGTGATCCCGTGGGGGCGCATCCTGGCGCAGGCCTGCACGATCCCGGTCAGCTCGTCGACGGCGAAGAGGCATTTCTCCATGTTCGTCTCAGGCCTGACATCCGTGCAGATCCCATAGCCGTGGCTCATGATCGCGCGCACGTCTTCCGCGGGGACTCCCGCTTCGAGAAGGGGCTGCTCAGTGTGGGCGAGATGCTCCTCCGGATACTTCTCGTAGTCATAGTCGTGCAGGTAGCCAACTGCCTGCCAGTGTTCTTTATTCTCCCCAAAGTGCTCGGCCAGCGCGCCCATGGCATAGCAGACGTTGCCCGCATGCAGGCGGAGGCTGTGCTCCGTGACCATCACGTCGTTCAGTTCCCTGGCTCTCTCTAAAGTAAGCATCTCTTCTCCCTTTCCATACCGCATAAAAACTCCGGGCGTGTATTGCAAACAGCATTACACGCCCGGAGGGATCATGTCAATATGCAGGCAGGCAGTTTTTTACGCCTGCACCGCTTCGTGCAGCACTTTGCGGACGGCGCCGGGGCCGGCCAGCATGGCGGTGAGGTCGTCGAGGATCTGGGGCACAAGGCCTGCAGCCGCGAGGTCCGCGCCGAAGATGCGGGTCTCGGCAAGAACAGGGGCAGCCGCTGCCTCAACGGAAGCGCGGTCGGCCTTGCCGAAGAGGGCCTTCAGGGCAGCCGCGGTGGGCGCCAGGCTCTCCAGCATGGGATCGGGGCTCAGTTCGAACTCCTTGCCGTCGTCGCCGATGGCGGTCAGGTAGCGGAGCCAGCCGGCCTCCACCAGCGCGATGCCGCGAAGGGAAGCGCTGTCGAGGGCGGGATCCGCCTGATAAGCCTTGATGGTCTCGCCGAAGCGGATGGCCAGCTTCTGGGAGGTGTCGGTCGCGATGCGCTGCGGCGTGTCAGGCATGAAGGGGTTGGGGACACGGACCTGCAGGACCGTATCGATGAACTCCTTGGGATCCAGGATGCCGGGGTTGACGACGACCGGCAGGCCTTCCTTGTAACCGACCTTCTGCACGAGCGCCAGCAGGTCGGCGTCCTTCATCTCCTCGGAGATCTTGTCGTAGCCGAGCAGGCAGCCGAAGACGGCCAGGGAGGTGTGCAGCGGGTTGAGGCAGGTGCAGACCTTCATCTTCTCGACGCGGTCCACCGTCTCCCTCTCGGTGAAGTAGAAGCCGGCGACCTTGAAGTCGGGGCGTCCGTTCGGGAAAGCGTCCTCAATCACGAGATATTCCGTCTCCTCCGCGTTGACGAAAGGCGCGACATAGGTCTTCTTGGAGGTGATGACGGGCTCGAGGTCCGCGAGGCCGTCCTGCTTCAGGATCTCCTGCACGGAGGCGTCCGGTCTGGGGGTGATCTTGTCGATCATGCTCCAGGGGAAGGACACGCAGGCGGGATCATTCACATAGGCGAGGAAGTCCGCGTCCGCCTTGCCGTTCTTCGTCCAGCCCTCCGCGAAAGCGTTCATGGCTGCCTTGAGCTTGTCGCCGTTGTGGGAGCAGTTGTCGGTGCTCACCATGGCGATGGGAAGTCTGCCGGCGGCATAGCGGGCATGCAGCAGGGACGCCACCTTGCCGATGTAGCTGGCAGGTCTGGCGGGGCCTTCCTCCAGGTCCTTCGCGACGTCGGGAAGCAGGGAGCCGTCACGGCCGGTCAGGCTGTAGCCCTTCTCCGTGATCGTGAAAGTGGCCATCTGCAGGGACGGTGCGCGGAAGATCTCCAGAAGGCGGCTGTACTCGGCCTCATCCTGGCTGTCGAGGATGCAGGACTCCGCGATGGAGCCGACGACGGTCTTCTCGATGCTGCCGTCGCCCTTGAGGGTGACCAGGACGCTCAGGTCGTCGTGCGGACGGTACTGCTTGGAGACGATCTCATAGTCGAAGCCCTCCGCGACGATGATGCCGCGGTCCAGCGTGCCGGCCTCAAGTTCCTTCTGTACGTCCGCCGCGTGGAACGCGCGGAAGATATTGCCCGCGCCGAAGTGCACCCAGAAAGGGTTCGCCTTCGTGGCGGCGATCATCGCCTCGCGGTCGAAAGCGGGAAGATGGAAGCCCTTCGCCTCCCAGTCCGCTCTGTTCTTCAGGCCTTCATTGCTCAGTTTCAATGCGCTCATTTCGCTCATTCTCCTCTCTGCTTCCTGCAGCTCTGCTATATGATGGACACCGTTGTGTAAAGCCTGTTTGGTACTTCCTTTTGTACTGTATATATTATTGCACGGATCCCTGCTCCTGCCTATTGATAAACTTGTCCGTGTTATTGCATTTCTTGCGGTTTTATGCCATTATACAAGCATCAGGGCCGCATAGTACCGGACCGGCGCAGCACAGCACGAGCCGGGGTATGGCCCGGGCCCGCAGCCTCCGGCACCGCACAGGAAGGATCCGCCATGAACGAGAAACTCAGCACCCGCTTCATCACGCGCCAGTACATGCTGTCGCAGGACTTTGAACTGTATTATTACAGTGACGCGCAGATGACGCAGGTGCCGGTCCATGCGCATGATTACTATGAGTTCTATTTTTTCCTGGAAGGGGATGTGGAGATGCACATCGGGTCCGCCGTCTACCCGCTGCGGCACGGGAATGTCATCGTGATCCCGCCGGGCACCCGGCACCAGGCCGTGCAGAGGCAGGCACCGGCAGGCGCAGGAGCTCCGCCCTACCGCCGTTTCGTGCTCTGGCTGAGCCGGGACTATCTGCAGCACCTGGAGCAGCTCAGCAGAGACTACACCTATCTTCTGCAGAAGTGCCTGCCCGGATATGTGTACCGCTGGGACGACCTGGTCTTCAATTCTCTGCAGGCGAAAGTTTTCTCTCTGCTGGAGGAGATCCACGCCGACCGCTTCGGCCGGGAGGCGCGAGTATCGCTGGGGATCGCCGACCTCCTCCTCACGCTCAACCGCACCGTCTACGAGCAGGAACACGCTTCCGCGCAGCAGGCGCAGGGCACCGATCTCTACGAGAGCGCCGTCCGCTATATCGAGACGCACATTCATGAGCCCCTGACGCTGGACATCCTCGCGGACCGCCTGCACGCCAGCAAATATCACGTCGCACACTTGTTTAAGGAGAAAATGGGCATCTCCCTCCACCGCTACATCACGGACAAGCGCCTCTCCCTCTGCCGCGACGCGCTCCTGGACGGCATCCCGGCCGGCGAGGCCTGTCGGATGTGCGGTTTCAGCGACTATTCCTCCTTCTACCGGGCTTTCATGAGGCGGTACGGCGTGTCGCCTAGCAATTATTTTCTTCATTTTTACAATTCCGGCACATCTTATTAACTTATTGAGAAAAAATTTTTAACATATTTGTAATATTTGTTTGATTTTTGTTATATCTTGGTGTACAATCATCTCATCAGCGCGGGAGAGGCACGATGATTCCCTGCGCAGGCATAGTTCGATGAACGAAAAGGAGTTCCGATGAGACGTACACTGGCAAGACGCATTCTGGTATTTTTCCTGGCACTGATGATGGCAGGGACGGTCATGCCGACCCCCTTCACTGTCATGACCGTCGAGGCGGCGGCTGTGAAGAACGGCTGGGTCCGGCGCAGCGGCAAGTGGTACTTCTATAAGAACGGCAAGAAGACCACCGGCTGGCAGAAGGTCTCCGGCAAGTGGTATTACATGAGCAAGAAGAACGGCGTCATGCAGACCGGCTGGCAGAAGCTCAGCGGGAAGTGGTACTTTCTGGACAAGAACGGCGCCATGCAGACCGGCTGGGTGAAGGTCTCCGGCAAGTGGTACTACATGAACAGCGACGGCGCCATGAAGACCGGCTGGATCACCGTGGACGATGTCCGCTATTACCTGAAGTCCGGCGGCGCCATGGTCACCGGCTGGCAGACGATCGGCGGCAAGCAGTACTATTTCCGCTCCAGCGGCGCCATGCACACCGGCTTCCGCACCATCAGCGGCAAGAAATACTACTTCGGGGCCGACGGCGTGATGGTCAAGTCCGATACGCTCGAGATCAGCGGCACCTCCTATACATTTGACGGCAACGGCGTTGTCACGGCGGAGAAGAAGACCGCCACGGAATCGACCACCGTCTCCACGACCGCTTCCACTACCACTACCAAGCAGACAACAACGACTGAGAAAACGACCACCACTACCACCGCCAAGCAGTCCGGCAAGTACACCGCGGACTTCGTCAAGAAGAACTGCGGCGTCACCGGCACCCGCGCCCAGTTCGTCGCGGACATCGCCAACGCGGTCGTCAAATACGCCCCGCAGTACGGCATCAAGGTCTACAGCCCGATCATCGCGCAGGCGATCCACGAGAGCGCCTGGGGCGAGTCCACTCTCGGCGCGAAGTACCACAACTACTTCGGCATGAAGTGCGGCACCGCCTGGACCGGCAAGAGCGTCAACGTCAAGACCACCGAGGAATACACTGTCGGCACGATCAGCGTCATCCGCGACAACTTCCGCGTCTACGACAACCTCGACCAGGGCGTCAAGGGCTACTTCGAATTCATCCAGAAGACCCGCTACGCCAACCTCAAAGGCGTCACCTCTCCGAGAAAATATCTGGAGAACATCAAGGCGGACGGCTACGCCACCGGCAGCCAGTACGTCAACAACAACATGCGCGTCATCACCACCTACAACCTGACGGTCTTCGACCCGAAGTGACGGCTTCGAACCGACGTGACGGCCTCCGACTCCATGTGACGGTCTCCGGCCCGAACTGACGTGCACCCGAATCAGACAACTTTCCTCCCAAAATAACAGGGGAGACCGCCGGACGGCGGTCTTTTCTGCTGCAGACAGGACAGGACGGATTCTGCCGCGGGCAGGGCACGCCATGTTCTGCCGCGGGAAGGATCCCACACGATCACACGAGGAGATCCCTATGTACAGCACGGAATTCGACCTGCACAGGAAGATCGTTCCCGAGCCGCTCACGCCGGAGCAGGAGGCGCTCGACCGCCGCTATATGCGCGCTGCCCTCCGCCAGGCCGCCAAGGCCGCCGCACTCGGCGAAGTCCCGATCGGCGCCGTGATCGTCTGCGACGGACAGATCATCGGGCGGGGCTACAACCGCCGCAACACCGACCACTCTACCCTCGCACACGCGGAGATCACCGCCATCCGCAAGGCCTGCCGCAGGACCGGCGACTGGCGCCTCGAAGGCTGCACCCTCTACTGCACCCTCGAGCCCTGCCCCATGTGTGCCGGCGCCCTGGTCCAGGGCCGCATCGACCGCGTCGTCTTCGGCGCCGACAGCCCCAAGAACGGCTGCGCCGGCTCCGTGCTCCAGCTCCTCGGCACACCGGCCCTCAACCACCAGGCCCAGCTCACCCGCGGCGTCCTCGGCGACGAGTGCACGAAGATGCTCCAGGCCTTTTTCGCGGACATGCGCAGACGCAGAAAAGCAGAGAAAGCAGCCGCAGCTGCCGCACCTGCCGACGCAGGCGATGCCACGAGCACTGACGGGCCGGAAGGCGCCGGGTCGGGCACTGCCGCCCCGGAAATCTCCGCTTCGGAAGGCGCCGGTTGACATTTTCTCTCCTATTTCGTATAGTATCAATGTTACACAACTTGATCCTGCTCTGCAGGATGGAGTCCTGACAGCTGCTCCCACCGGTCTGCGTGCGGGTCTTGCGCAATGCCAACCCGTGAACCGTGTCAGATTGGGAACAAAGCAGCACTAAGCGGGACCTGCCATGTGCCGCAAGGGTGCCTGGCGCGGCCGTGGGTGCAGCTGTCAGGGCTTCATCATGTGGAGCATTCTGATATGGATGAAAGTGTCCTTCACACAGGGCACGATGAGGGTGATCATGAGTCTGCAGAACATCATGGATATGACCGACTGTACGCTGTGCCCCCGGAGCTGCCGGGCGGACCGCGCGCACGGCGAGCCCGGATATTGCAGGGAGACCGCCGAGCTGGATCTTGCCAGGGCGGCGCTCTATCACCATGAGGAACCGGTGATCTCCGGACGCCGCGGGAGCGGCGCCGTCTTCTTCGTCGGCTGCAATATGGGCTGTGTCTACTGCCAGAACTACGCCATCGCGAACGCGATGTCCGGCCACAAGGTCTCGCCGGGCAGACTGTCCGAGATCTTCCTGCAGCTGCAGGAGCAGGGCGCCGAGAACATCAACCTGGTCACGGCGACACACTTCCTGCACGTCGTCATCCCTGCCCTCCGCAGGGCAAAGGCGGAAGGCCTGCAGATCCCGGTCGTCTACAACACCGGCGCCTACGAGCGCGTCGAAGCCCTGCAGATGCTGGAGGGACTTGTCGACGTCTACATGCCGGACTTCAAGTACATCTCCCCTCGCATCTCCCTCTCACTCTCCCACACGCCGGACTATTTCCAGTTTGCCTCCAAGGCGCTGGCGGAGATGGTGCGGCAGCAGCCCCGCCCTGTTTTCTCGGATGGGTCCCATGAGATCGACTGCGAGGACGACGCGGACGACCCGCTGATGGTCCGTGGCGTCCTGGTGCGCCACCTGTGCATCCCCGGCTGCGCCGAGGACAGCCGCGACATCCTCCGCTATCTCTACACCACCTACGGGGACAGCATCTTCATCAGCATCATGAACCAGTACACACCGATGCCCCAGGTCAAGGACGACCCGGACCTCGGCCGTGCCCTCCGCCAGGACGAATACGACGCCATCATCGACTACGCCGTCAGCCTCGGCATCCGCAACGGCTTCATCCAGGAATCCGGCACCGCCTCCCAGCGCTACATCCCCGCCTTCGACGGCACCGGCATCCTGCCGGATGCGTGACAACCTTCATAACAAGCTTTTTATTGCCGGCCTGGGGCTTCTC
>DFIR01000091.1:2259-5164 GCA_002372815.1 Lachnospiraceae bacterium UBA3692 | reverse complement strand
CGGACGAATCAGCAGAATATACATAGATCCCAGAAAGGCCCCTGTCAGCCAATGTCCCAACTCGGCCGCCGCTCTGATGACCGGCGTCCTCAGACAGTAGGACAACGGAGGCGCTGTGCGGACACAGCGCCTCCGAACTGCCAGGGGCCTTCCTGCGATCAGGTATATTCGGGTGCTTCTTCTTTAAGGCGGATGTGTCCCCTGTATTCTCACGTGCATTGAAGATGCGCTGTGAGAATGCAGAGAACCGTCCCCTTATGCGAGGTGTACCAAAGAGGGACGGCAGAGAGGCTAGAGCGGCCGCAAAACGTACATCTTAGAAATCCCGGCAGAGATGTATGGAACATGGACGGTAGAGAAACCGGAACGACCGCAAAACGTACATCCGAGAAATCTGGGCAGGAGATGTACGTAATAGGGACGGTGGACACGCCGGAGCGACCACAAACCGTACATCCGAGAAATCCGGGCAGAGATGTACGGAATAGGGACGATAGAGAGGAAGAAACGACCACAAAACGTCCCGCCTCCACGCTCAGACATTTCTCCCCGCGGCTTTGCCAGGAACCGTCGTCCCGTATCCGGGAGAGACACTTTTGAACGAGCGGTTTGACGCACCTGATCTGGGCAAGGTACCTGCCGGGTCAAATGCCGCAGCTTCGGGCTGCGGCATTTGTTGATCCCAATGTCTGAGGGGACCGCTCATCAGAGCGGAACCCGAGTTGGATCATTGCCCGGCAGGTACCCTGCCCAGGTCTAAGTGCGTCTCCGCGAAGTGAACCGTGGCTCTCCCGGATATGGGAGGTCGGTTCCTGTCTATGCTCACACAGCGGGACAATCCCCTGTGTGAGACAGGCCGCACAGAGGACTGTCCCCCTGTGCGGCCCGCATAAAGTCTGCCTTTTTTGTCGTTTCAGCCCGGCATTCACACAGAGAACCGTCCCCTGTGTGACACAGCGTCAGTAGTAGATCACGATCGGGACGCCGGGGGAGATGTTGTTGTAGATGGTCTCGGCGGCCCAGTAAGGGAGGTTGATGCAGCCGTGTGAGCCGTCGTACTTGTAGATGCCGCCGCCGAAGGAGCCGCGCCAGGTGGCGTCGTGCAGTCCCTGGCCCTCGTAGAAGGGCATCCAGAAGCTGACAGGTGTCTCGTAGGCGCCTGCGCCTTCGCCGCCGCGAAGGATGGAGGGGGATTCTTTGTAAGCCAGCGGGAAGCAGCCGGTCTGGGTGCCCCGCTTCTTGCTGATGTCGCCGGAGACGAAATCCGACTCGCAGATGAGCTTCCCGTTCTTGTAGAACCACAGGTGCTGCGCGGAGAGGTTGCACTCCACGTAGGTGCCGTTGATATCGTCCACGCCGTTGCGGCTGTAGAAATAAGGGTTGCCCCAGGAATTGGTCCGCAGGTAGATCGGCTCGCGCTCCACAGGCTTGCCGCTCTCGATATCTTTCTTCAGCTGTGCGTACTCCTGGTCCTCAAGCACTTCATAGCCGTATTCGTTCAGGCCGGCGCTGATGGTGACGTTGGTTCCGTAGGTGGTGCGGAAGATGCGCTCGTGGTAGCGGGTGTCGTATTTTTCCCCGAGGGAGTGGACGAAAGCCTGCAGCTTCTTCTCATTCAGCGTCGCCTTGGGGCCGTCGATGTCGACCATCTCCATGATCCTGTCGTAGTCGAGGACGAGCTTCTCCGACCCGAAGACATAGGTCACTTTGGAGCCGATGAACGTGTTCAGCGCCGTGCACCGGTCCTGCAGGTCCTGGTCCTCCGCCTTCACCTCCGGCGGATCAATGTAGAGCTCCTCGGGAAAATCCATCGAGAGAATGTAGCGGTCCTCCTGCATCTCGCCGCCCTCGATCAGCGCGTCCAGCTGCGCGCGCACGTACTCCTGCAGCGCGCTGTCCTCAAATTCGTCGCCGACGATCTCGGGGACGATCACGTTGCGTCCCTCTTCCTTATCAAAAGTGATGTACGCGTCCTCGCTGACCGTCCGCTCTTTGTAGAGGGAGGCGGCGTTTACTTTTTCTTTAAGAGTGTTCTCGTCGAAGGTGTGCGGGAGGTCCTGGGTGAGCGGGATCTCGAAGCGGCGGTTCATCTCCAGAAGCGCGGCCCCCTTGTTGAGCAGGCTGCAGGCGATGTCTTTCGGCGTGCGCTTCTCCGCCTCCATTTTCTCTGTGAGTTCCCTGGTCACCGTCTCGCTGTCGAACTGATAGCCGTAATCCGCGAGCGAACCCGCCAGGACGATCCTGCCGTCCTCCCGGAGCGTGATCTGCGATCCGTCGAACCCCGTGACCAGCGTCTCCTCCGCCTCCGCCGGCGTCATCCCGGAGACATCCGTCCCGTTCAGCACGGAGCCCTCCAGAAACGTCGTGCTCTGCGTCTCCTCATATGCAAAATACCCTGTCGCCCCCGCCGCTGCGACGGCGAGCGTCATAAATACACCTAACCCGATCCTGTTAGCCATCCGGCTCCTTTCTCTGTCTTTTATAATCGCGGCATGCCGCTTCAGTCCGCCGGACAGTGGCGGCGGACAGATGGTCACAATTGCATTCCACGCACAACACTATACTACCAGATGCCCGAGAGTTCAAATAAAGAAACTCTGAATCCCACATCGAAAAAAAAGCTTGCGCACGGCGCAAACCCATACAATAATAGTCCTCGAAGAATGAAGCTCTCAGCGCAGGAGGATTTTATGACGCATGACCCGACACGCCTGCCCGAACTTTTCGGATGCATGGTCTTCAATGAAGATACAATGAAAGAGCGGCTCTCCGCCGCAGCCTACACCGCATGGAAGAAATGTGTCACCGAGAGCGCCCCTCTGGGCATGGACGCGGCGAACGAGATCGCGGAAGCCATGAAACTCTGGGCCCTGGAGAAAGGCGCGACCCACTTCACCCACTGGTT
>DFIR01000091.1:0-2204 GCA_002372815.1 Lachnospiraceae bacterium UBA3692 | reverse complement strand
ACTGGTTCCAGCCGATGACCGGCGTCACCGCGGAGAAGCACGACAGCTTCATCACCCCGGCGGGCGGCGGCAAGGTCGTGATGGAATTCTCCGGCAAGGAGCTGGTCCGGGGCGAACCCGACGCGTCCTCCTTCCCGTCCGGCGGCCTGCGCGCCACGTTCGAGGCCCGCGGATATACCGCCTGGGACCCGACGTCCTTTGCTTTTATCAAGGAAGGGTCTCTCTGCATTCCGACCATCTTCTGCTCCTATTCCGGCCACGCGCTGGACAAGAAGACGCCCCTGCTGCGGTCCATGGAGGCCGTCAGCCGCGAAGCGGTCCGGATCCTGCGCCTCTTCGGCGATACGGAGACCCGCCATGTGATCCCGCAGGTGGGTCCCGAACAGGAATACTTCCTCCTGGACAAAAAGATGTACCAGAAGCGCGAAGACCTGATCATGACCGGCCGCACGCTGTTCGGCGCCAAGCCGCCGCGCGGGCAGGAGCTCGAGGATCACTATTTCGGCGCGATCCGGCCCCGCGTCGCCGCCTTCATGGCCGATCTGGACAATGAGCTGTGGAAGCTCGGCGTGCTCTCCAAGACCAAACACAACGAGGCCGCGCCGGCGCAGCACGAGATGGCCCCCATCTACACTGACTGCAACAGCGCCTGCGACCAGAACCAGATCACGATGGAGCTCATGAAGAAGGTAGCCGACCGCCACGGCCTGGCCTGCCTGCTCCACGAGAAGCCTTTTGCCGGCGTCAACGGCTCCGGCAAACACGACAACTGGTCCCTCGGAACGGACAGCGGCAGCAACCTGTTCCGTCCCGGCAGCACGCCCCGCCAGAACGCGCGGTTCCTGCTGTTTCTGACTGCTTTTATCAAAGGTGTCGACGAGTACCAGGATATGCTCCGGGCGACCGTCGCCACTCCCGGAAACGATCACCGTCTGGGCGCGCTCGAGGCGCCGCCGGCCGTCGTCTCGATCTTCCTCGGTGAGGAACTCAGCGGCGTCGTCGATTCCATCATCAACGACACCGAGTACAAGAGTGCCGGCAAGCGGACCCTGCAGATCGGCGTGGACGCGCTCCCTCCGATCCCGATGGACAATACCGACCGCAACCGCACGTCGCCGATGGCCTTCACCGGCAACAAGTTCGAGTTCCGTATGCTCGGCTCTTCCCTCTCCGTCTCCGGCCCCAACATCGTCCTGAACACGATGATGGCCGAGGAGCTGCGGCAGTTCGCCGACCGCCTCGAAGGCGCGGAGAACTTCGACAGGGCGCTCGCGGAACTGATCCGGCAGGAGCTCTCCGCCCACAGGCGCATCATCTTCGACGGCAACGGCTATGACGAGTCCTGGCTCGCCGAGGCGAAGCTGCGCGGTCTGGAGAATCTCCCGACGACCGCCGACGCGCTTCCGGCCTACATCCGCCAGAAGAATATCGACCTCTTCACCGGTCACGGCATTTACTCGCGCGAGGAGGTCTACGCCCGCTACAACATCCATGTTGAGAACTACACCGCCACGATCGAGATCGAGGCGCGCACGATGATCGACATGCTGCGCAAGGAGATCCTGCCCGCCACTTCCCGCTACGGCACGATGCTCTGTGACGGCCTCGCCAAGCGCAAGGCGCTCGGCCTCTCCTGCCACTACGAGGAGGACAACGCGCGCAACAACTGCCTTCTCTCCGACGCCCTCTCCGACGCCTGCGGCAAGCTTGAGAGAGATCTCCGCAGAGTCCCGGAATCCCCGGAGGAAGCGATGCTCTTCTGCCGCAATGTCATCGTCCCGGATATGCAGGAATGCCGCAGCTTCGCCGACCAGCTCGAAACCATCACCTCCCGGGACGCCTGGCCCATCCCGGTCTATTCCGACCTCCTCTTCAGCGAAGGCTGACCGGATCGGTCACACAGGGGACGGTTCTCTGTGTGAATGACAGGCGGAAACGGCAAAAATGATAGATTTTCAGCGGGCCGCACAGGGGACAGTCCGGCCCATAATTGCATAAAGGCAGCCTGCATCCGTTCGTTCAAAGTGGATCGAACGGACGCAGGCTGTCTTTATGCAGTATGTGCTCACTGCGGGGATTGAATTTTGCGTTTGTCGCAAGCTTGATGTTGCTCGTTCCGCTGTGCGAACCTGGCTGCTTCTGAGAACGGTTCCTGCCAGTACTCACACAGAGAACCGTCCCAATGGCATTTAGTTAAGTCCCCG
>DFIR01000078.1:68982-69379 GCA_002372815.1 Lachnospiraceae bacterium UBA3692 | reverse complement strand
CAACGAGGCCGGCAAGGCTCTCGTCAGCGCAGGCCCGCAGCTGTAATCGGAAGGCGGAAGCCTTCAGGGGCTCCTGCTGAACAGATAAGCATCACATACCCGCCGCATCGGTCTGGGACCGGTGCGGCGGGTCTTTTGAAAGGAGAGAGCATAATGTCCTGTACAACGATCCTGGTGGGAAACAGAGCGAGCGGGGACGGATCCACGATGATCTCCCGCACGGACGACGGCCATTTCGACGTCAAGAAGATGGTGGTCGTTAAGCCGGAGGACCAGCCGCGTCATTACAAGAGCCGCATCTCGCACGTGGAGATCGACCTCCCGGATGATCCGATGCGCTACACTTCCTGTCCTAGCGTGGACCTCGCGAAGGGCATCTGGGCGGCCACCGGCATCA
>DFIR01000078.1:68748-68910 GCA_002372815.1 Lachnospiraceae bacterium UBA3692 | reverse complement strand
GCATGACGGCCACGGAGACCATCACTTCCAACCCCCGTGTCCTGGCGGCGGACCCGCTGGTCGAATACCGGAAAGAGGCGGACGGGACGGAAGTGCCCGGCGGCATCGGCGAGGAAGACATCGTCGTGCTGGTGCTTCCCTACATCCGCAGCGCGCGCGAGG
>DFIR01000078.1:20585-68599 GCA_002372815.1 Lachnospiraceae bacterium UBA3692 | reverse complement strand
AGACCATCGGCGGCCACCACTGGATCGCCAGACGCGTCCCGGACGAGATGGTGGTCATCAATCCGAACCAGTTCGGCACGGACGCCTTCGACCTGGATGACGCCTTCGGCGGACAGATGGCGCACCTCTGCTCCGCGGACCTGCGCGAATTCATTGCTGACAACTGCCTGGACATGCAGCAGTACGGCGCGGACGATCAGGCGGGCATCTGCAACCCCAGGGAGATCTTCGGCTCCCACACCGACATGGACCACATCTACAACACCCCGCGGGCGTGGTTCATGGGGCGGTATCTCACACCTTTCTCCCACAAGTGGGAGGGACCGGACGCGGAGTTCACTCCGGAGAGCGACAGCATTCCCTGGTCCTTCGTGCCCGACCGGAAAGTGTCGGTCGAGGATGTGAAATACATGCTCTCCGGCCACTATCAGGGAACGCCTTATGATCCCTATATCTCGAGAGACACGGGCGTGCGCGGCATCTACCGCCCGATCGGCATCAACCGCACAGGCGTGACGACGGTCTGCCAGATCCGCCCCGGCATGCCGGAGGCCATCCGCGGGATCGAGTGGGTGTGCTTCGGCTCGACGACTTTCTCGGCGATGGTGCCCGTGTACACGAATGTGGATGACCTGCCCGCCTACCTCAGCGAGGTGACCCTCAACACTTCCACGGACAACCTCTACTGGGCGAGCCGCCTCCTCGGCGCCCTTGCGGACCCTTACTACGGCGCCTGCATCCAGAACATCGAGAGATACCATCTCGCCACAGCCGTGAAAGGCCGTCAGATCGTGCGTGAGTACGACCGGAAGATGCTGGAGACCGGCGACCTGTCCCTCTCCGCCGAGGCCAACGACAAGCTCTGCGCCATGATGCGGGACCTCACGACCGACGCCCTGAACAAGATCCTGCGCACGTCGAGTGAGAAGATGAAGAACGGGTACGACCGGGCTGATAACTGAGCCGGGATCACGGTGCGCGCAGGGGACGGTTCTCTGCGCGCTGTGTATACAGTTATACAAAACCGAGCCCTCTGATCAGCGTTGACAGAAGCGGCAAATCCCTCCATACTAAAAGCGTATGATAGTTGCGGAAGCAATGATTCTGCTTTGGAAGACACGCGAATGGAGAAATAAAATGAAAAAATATCGTATCGGCTATACCTGCGGCGTTTTTGATCTGTTCCATGTGGGGCACCTGAATCTGCTGGAGCGGTGCAAGGAGATGTGCGACTATCTGATCGTCGGGGTCTGCGACGACACGTATGTGCGGGAGATCAAGCACAAAGAGCCGGTGATCCCGGAGAACGACCGCGTGCGCATCCTGAAGGCGCTGCGCGTGGTCGACGATGCAGTCCTGGTCGACATCGCCACTACGGACGACAAGATGCTCGCGCTCGACAAGTTCAAGTTCCAGGTGCTTTTCTCCGGTGATGACTGGAAAGGCACTGAGCGCTACAACCGGACGGAGGAGCAGTTCGCGAAGTGCGGCGCAGCGATCGAATATCTTCCTTATACACATGGCGTCTCCACCAGCCAGATCAAGGAAGAGATGAAGAACCAGAAGTAAAAAGTGACAGGTTGCGGCCGCCAGGCGCAATCTGCGGCAGCAGGCACAAGATGAAAAACCATCTTGCATGCCTGCTGTTTTTGTGCTATTGTATAAGTCCGTGGGATCAGATCCCCGTAAAATTTCATCCTTGTTCTTAAGATATCGGAGGGCGCATTCCCTGCCCGAAGAGAAGGTAAGAGCCAGAGACCGGAAGGAGGTAAGAACACATGAGCAAGTATGAGTTAGCCGTTGTTGTGACTGCGCAGATCGATGATGAAGCCAGAGCAGCGGTCGTCGACAGATGCAAGGCCCTGATCGAGAGATTCGGCGGCACTGTGGAGAACGTGGACGACTGGGGCAAGAAGAAGCTCGCTTACGAGATCCAGAAGATGAATGAAGCCTATTACTACTTCATCACTTTCTCGGCGGAAGGCGCTTCTATCGTGGAGATCGAACACCGCATGCGTATCATGGACAATGTCATCAGATATCTGTGTGTTAAGAAAGACGAGGCATAACTCTCTTAACAGAAAGCAGAGGTCAGAATGAACAGAGTGATTTTGATGGGACGCCTCACGAGAGATCCCGATATCCGTTACGCACAGGGCGAAGGTCAGATGTGCATCGCACGCTATACGCTGGCGGTGGACAGACGGTTCAGCCGCAATAATAACGATGGCCAGACGGCGGATTTCATTTCCTGCGTGGCCTTCGGAAGATCCGGTGAATTCGCGGAGAAGTACCTCCGCAAAGGCACCAAGATCGCCGTCACCGGCAGGCTGCAGACCGGCAGCTACACCAACAAGGACGGCGTGAAGGTCTACACGACCGACGTGGTCGTTGAGGACCAGGAGTTTGCGGAGAGCAAGAACGCCTCGCAGGGCGGCCAGAACTATGACCGCTCCAATTACAGCCAGCAGGGCGGCGGTTACAGCTCGAACCGCGGCGGCCAGGGCCGTTCGCAGGGCGGGTACAGCGCGCCGCAGGCACAGCCGCAGAGCCGGCCGGCCGACAATGATGACGCGATCGACGGATTCATGAATATCCCGGAAGGGATCGATGAGGAGCTTCCCTTCACCTGATTTCTACATGTTTAGAAGGAGGAAGAAATGGCTTTCAACAGAGAAGGTAGACCGGATGCGCCTTTCAAGAAGAGAGGCGGCTTCCATAGAAAGAAGAAAGTCTGCGTGTTCTGCGGCAAGGACAACGCCATCGATTACAAGGATGTCGCGAAGCTCCGCAAGTATGTGTCCGAGAGCGGCAAGATCCTTCCCAGAAGGATCACCGGCACATGCTCCACACATCAGACTGCGCTCACCACAGCGATCAAGAGAGCCCGTCACGTGGCCCTTATGCCTTACAGCGAGCGCTGATCAGGGAGAAAACAGCCCTGTCTGTCCTGTATAGGAAATGAGAGAGGAAGTGTTGCATTTATGGATGCGACACTTCCTTTTTTGTTGGCAGACAGTTCCTTCTTTGCGGAGGTGTTTATATTTCGCCTTTGAAAAAGGCGTTGGCAAAGGAATGCTTGGAAACCTTTGCTGGAGTGTTTATATTTCGCTTTAAATAAATACGCCGGCAAAGGAATGTTTGGAAACCTTTGCTGGAGTGTTTATATTTCGCCTCAAATAAATATGCCGGCAAAGAAATGCCGGGAAACCTTTGCGGGAGTATTTATTTCCTGCCCTCGATAAATATGCCGGCAAAGATATGTTGGGAAGCCTTTACATTGTTATAGCGTGTCAGCCTCCGCATAAAGAAACTTCATAAAGAATTATGATTTGTCGGAAGGACCCTGTGGTACCATGAGAAGAGAGCTCCAGCGTGTGCCGGAGGCAGATCAGACAGAAAGAGAGAACGGAAGATGCGGGACTGGCTCGATGACCCGGAGAACAGAAAAGCGTATGAGAGGTTCCTGCAGGAGTGCCGGGAAGCGGAGCAGATGGCTGATCGGGCACAGAGGAGTGCCGGACGGGGTCGTCGCGGCACAAATAGCGGAAGCGGGCGTCATACAAACCATACAAAGAAGAGAAAACAGCGCAGAACCAGCCGCCCCCGCCGGCGCGGGATCCTGAGCAGGATCGCAGGGATCCTGGCACTGCTCGCGGTGCTGGTGATCGCCGCGCTGCTGATCCGCAGCTGCGCAGACGGGCTTCAGGGAGGCGGAGGAGAACAGGCGATGAATGATGGAGCGGCAGAAGAACAGACTGCGGATACCGGGGACCGGTGGTACGGCTGCCCTGAGATCGACGTGCAGCTGCTGACGCCGAATCAGTACTCCCGGCCGCAGATCGCCCTGGAGCAGGTGAACGGGATCGTCGTGCACTACACGGCCAATCCCGGTTCAAGTGCCCAGAACAACCGGGACTATTTTGAGAACCTGTCGAAGACCGGGGAGAACTCGGTGAGCAGCCATTTTGTCATTGGGATCGATGGGGAGATCATTCAGTGCATCCCCACCAGCGAGGTCGCGTACGCGTCCAATCATCGGAACAGCGACACGATCTCCATCGAGTGCTGCCATCCGGACGAGAGCGGTGTCTTCACGGATTCGACGTACACGTCGCTGGTGCAGCTCACCGCCTGGCTGTGCAGGGACCACGGGATCGAGGCGTCCGATGTGATCCGCCACTACGACGTGACCGGGAAGAACTGCCCGAAATACTTCGTTGAGCACGAAGATGCCTGGGCTCAGTTCCGGGAGGACGTGGAGGAGCGCCTGGAAGCCTTGCGCGCCGGGGCGCTCTGAGGACTGTGGGTGTCAGCCTTGCGGACAGGAGCATTCTTCTCCTTGCGCGCCGGGGCGCTCTGAGACTGAGAGTGGGACTTTGACCGTGGCTGCGCCTGAGACTTTGACTGCGACCGTGACTGCCCCTGCGCCTGCCCCTGTGACAGCGACCGCGGACGGAGCGGGCGCGGCGGGATCAGGCACTTCGGGCCGAAGCCGATCAGGTCGCTGCGGCCGGCCTTCAGGAGCGCTTCCTTCACGAGGGCGTAGTTCGCGGGATCGCGGTACTGGATGAGGGCGCGCTGCATGGCTTTTTCGTGGGGGTCGCGGGCTACGTAGACGGGCTGCATGGTCAGCGGGTCCAGGCCGGTGTAGTACATACAGGTGGAGATGGTGCCGGGCGTGGGGTAGAAATCCTGCACCTGCTCCGGCATATAGCCGAGGTCGCGGACGGACTCCGCGAGGGCGATCGCGTCGCGGAGCGTGCTGCCCGGGTGCGAGGACATCAGGTAAGGGACCATGTACTGTCTCTTCCGGAGCCGGCCGGTGCCCGTGAGGCGCGCCTGCACATTCTCGAACTCCTCGGAGAATGCGTGGTAGACGTCGGAGGACGGCTTGCCCATGCAGGCGAGGACGGGGTCCGAGACATGCTCCGGCGCCACGCGCAGCTGGCCGCTGATGTGGTGCTCACAGAGCTCCGCGAGGAAACGCCTGTCCGGATCCGCCAGCAGGTAGTCGAAGCGGAAGCCGGAGCGGACGAAGACCTTCTTCACGCCGGGAAGCTCCCGGAGACGGCGCAGGAGGCGCAGATAGTCGCTGTGGTCCACGCGCAGGTTCGGACAGGGCTCGGGGACCAGGCAGGTGCGGTGCGTACAGGCACCGCTTTTTAATTGTTTGGCACAGGCCGGCGCGCGGAATTCCGCCGTCGGGCCGCCGACGTCGTAGATGTAGCCCTTGAAATCCGGATCCTGCAGGAACTGCTCCGCCTCCGCGACGATCGACTCGTGGCTGCGGACCTGGACGATCCGCCCCTCGTGGAAGGTGAGCGCGCAGAAATGGCAGTCCCCGAAGCAGCCCCGGTTGGACGTGAGGCTGAAACGGATGTCCCCGAGCGCGGGGATCCCGCCCTGTGCGTCGTAGTCCGGGTGCCAGGTGCGCTGGTAGGGAAGCGCGTAGACGTCGTCCATCTCCCGGGTCGTCAGCGGCATGGCCGGCGGATTCTGGAGGATGAACAGACTGCCGTCGTAGTATTCATACAGCCTCTTCGCGGAGAAAGGATCCGTATTCCGGTACTGGACCGCGAAGCTCTCCGCGTACCGGCGCCGGTCGCTCTTCACTTCGGCATAATCCGGCAGCCGCAGGGCGGTGCCCGCCTGCACTTCCTCCTCCGCCTGCGAGGTGCTGCGGACCTTGCAGACCGTTCCGCGGATGAAGGTGATGTCCCGCACGTCGAGACCGGACGCCAGCGCGTCGGCGATCTCCACGATGCTGTGTTCGCCCATGCCGTAGGAGAGCAGGTCGGCCCCCGCATCCAGGAGGATGCTGCGGCGGACTTTGTCCTGCCAGTAATCGTAGTGCGCGAGCCGGCGCAGGCTCGCCTCCAGACCTCCGATGACCACGGGGGCCTTTTTATATGTCTTCCGGATGAGGTTCCCGTAGACGACGACGGCGTTGTCCGGCCGCCTGTCCGCGGCACCGCCCGGGCTGTAGGCGTCCTCGTGCCGGCGTTTCTTCGCGGAGGTGTAGTGGTTCACCATGGAATCCATGTTGCCGGAGGAGACCAGGAAGGCCAGGCGCGGCTCCCCGAGGATCGTCACGCTCCCGGGATCGCGCCAGTCCGGCTGGCTGATGATCCCCACCGTGTAGCCCCGGGACTCCAGGATCCGGCTGATCACGGCGGGGCCGAAGCTCGGGTGATCCACGTAGGCATCGCCGATCACGTAGACGAAGTCGAGCTGTTCTATGCCCCGGTCGCGCAGGTCCTGCGCGCAGACAGGCAGGAAGCCCTCCCGGCTGCGGGGGGATGTCCGCGGAGCGGTCTTGGGGACGCGCCGGGAAACGGCCGCAGGAGTTTTCTGCGGGGGCGCTGCGATTTGTTTTTTCCTGTTGGAGGCAAGTGTATTCATGGATATTTCCGTTATGAAGGCTGTCTGATCCGCATGAAAAAAATACTGTGAATGTCATTATAGCATATGCAGGACTCTGTCACCTATACATACAGGGTTTCCGTTTTCACCGGCTGCCCGCATCTGCGGCACACAAAAACTGTATATCGACAATAAATTAACTATATACCATTTACTCATGGGCGCTTTTTTGGACATATCCTTCCATATAATAAAAGTGAAGAACAGAACAGATGTTCGGGCCATGCCGGAACGGGGCGCGCTGCGCAGAGCGGCGGGAAAGGAAACGCGATGAAGGGATATGTGACGGAAACGGGGTATATGGGGTACGTCGGCGGCAGGTATCAGCTCTTCGCGAGCGAGAACGACTATTATGAATATGCGGAGATTGGACTTTTGGCCGCGGATGGGTATAATGAGAGTCAGGAGGACCATCTATGAAAAGAATGAATACAGAACATGCAGCCGCCCGTCTGCTGGCGGCAGTGCTTGGCGCCGTGCTGCTGGCGGCCTGCCTGATGCTCCGGCCCGCGGCGGTCTCCGCGGCGGAGGACAGCGGCGTGGAGATCTCGTCCGTGCCCGACGGAGAGGAAGGGAGCGCCTGCAGAGTCGTCTTCGACGCGGGCTCCCCGTCCTTTGACTACGACGGAGAGTACGTGCAGTACATCACGATCCTGGCGGCGCCGGGTGGATCGCTGGATTTCGATCCCACCGTCTTCCTCGACACCGAGGGGAGAGGATTCGAGGGCTGGTACACGACGAAGGACTATCAGGAGGGAACGCTGGTCACCAACGTGTCGGGCTTCACCGCGCAGGGGAACATGACCATGTACGCCAAGTGGTCGGAGGACGGCTACCGCGTCACTTACGACGCCTGCGGCGGCTATCTCATGAAGATCTCCAACAGCGCGGGTACGCTGGACGGGGACAGCAGCGCCACCGGAGAGGAGAAGGGCGTCCGCGTCCCTTCAGTAGAGTATCTCGTCCCGGAAGGCGCGACCCTGGAGTACAGCATGCCGAACGGCGAGCCGAAGAAGGACTCCGATGAGGTCTTCACGGGCTGGTACACGGATCCGGAGTGCACGGCGGAGAGCCGGGTGGAGGATCTGACGGCCTTCGTGCCGGAGGAGGACACGACCTTCTACGCCGGATGGGCGGAGTCCTGCACCCTGACGTTCGATGCGAATGGCGGCTATTTCGCCCGGGTGGATGACGGCAGTGCCACGACGGTGTCCCTGAAATTCCTGAAGGGGATCCAGGTGGATGAGAGCCCCATCGCCTACGCGAATTACTACCCGATCAGCGACGAGGGGATGAACTTCACGTACTGGTACACCGACCCCGGCTGCGCGGAAGCGGACCGCATCGAGGACTTCGGCGCCTTCGTGCCGGAGGAGGACACGACCTTCTACGCCGGATGGGAGAAGGCGGAGGCCGAGCCGGAGGAGACCGGGACGACGGCGGAGGCCGTGACGGAAGGCGCGACCGAGGCGGCACCTGCAGCTTCGGGCAGCGGCATCTCTGCAGGGGTGGCCGTACCGGTCCTGGCAGCGGTCTGTGCCGCGATCGCCGGCGCCGTGGCCGTGATGAGAAGGAAGAAATAAGCAACTGAGCAGAATCACAGAGGAATGTGCGAAAAAGTTGTATATGTTTGTGTACACTGTGTGAACATCCTTGTATTTCTGCCGGTACCTATTGTATAATATGCCCGCGAAACGAAGTTGTTTCATCGAACAACCTGTGGGCAGCACCGCGAAGCGCGGGCTGCAGCGTCAGGAGGATGGAACGGGAAGCGTTTCGCGGGCGATTCATTCTGCACACTGACCCGGCAGACGGGCAGTGATGAAAGGAGAGAAGAAAAATGAAGAGACACACGATTTTCGGCAGGGGAGCCCTGCGCGCGCTGGCAGCCATTGGTCTTGCGGGCGCTTTATTATTGTCCGGATGCGGAGGCGCCGCGCAGCAGGGACAGGCGGACAGCGGAAGCGGAAAGACCGAGCGGCAGGAAGCCAATGAGCTGACCGTCGGCATCGCGCAGGATCTGGACGAGAGCCTCGATCCCCACTACAGCGTGGCTGCGGGCACCCGCGAGATCATGTTCAATGTTTTTGAAGGACTGCTGAAGCCCACCCCGGACGGACAGCTCGCGCCCGCCATCGCCGCGGAGGCGCCGACTGTTTCTGAAGATGGCCTCACCTACACTTTCAAGGTGCGCAAGGGTGTGAAGTTCCACAACGGGCAGGAAGTGACCGCGGACGACGTCGTCTGGTCGATCGAGCGCTGCTGGAAGCCGGCGGACGCCGACGCGCCGCTGGTCGCCGGTCTCGCGGCGGTCCAGGAAGTCGAGAAGGTGGACGATGAGACCGTGAAGATCACGCTCAGCGCCCCCAACAATGAGTTCCTTGCCTGCATGACGCTGGCGATCCTCCCGATGGATTACGCCGACCAGGCGACTCAGCCCGTCGGCACGGGCCCTTACAAGTTCGTCTCGCGCGTGGCACAGGACAACGCCGTGTTCGAGCGCTTTGAAGATTACTGGGGCGAGCCGGCCAGCATCGGCAAGGTGACCTTCAAGATCATGGAGAAGGCGGAGAGCCTCGTCCTCGGCCTGCAGAGCGGCGCTCTGGACGTGGTCATGCATCTCTCCAGCACGCAGACCTCCCAGCTGAGCCAGGACGAGTTCAACATCGAGCAGGATACCATGAAGCTGGTGCAGGCGCTCTATCTGAACAACGCCGAGGCGCCGCTGAACGATGTCCGCGTGCGGCAGGCACTCTGCTATGCCGTTGACAAGCAGGGCGTCATCGACCTGGCCTTCGACGGATACGGCAGCCCGCTCGGCTCCTCCATGTATCCGTCCTTCAGCAAGTATTTTGACGAATCTCTGGTCGACTATTATCCTCATGACGTCGCGAAGGCGAAGGAACTGCTGAAGGAAGCGGGCTATCCCGACGGATTCGATCTCGAGATCACCGTTCCCAGCAACTATCAGCCGCATGTGGACGCCGCGACTGTGATCGCGGAGCAGCTGAAGGAAGCCGGCATCAACGCGACCCTGAAGAAGGTCGAGTGGGCGACCTGGCTGGACGAGGTCTACAGCGGGCGCAAGTTCCAGGCGACCGTCATCGGTCTGGAGTCCAAGGACATGACAGCGCGCGCGCTGCTCGAGAGATTCCAGTCCGAGAAGAGCGGCAACTTCATCAATTACAGCAACAGCGAGTACGATGAGCTGTATGCGCAGGCGATCGCCAGCGGCGACGATGCGGAGCAGACGGCGATCTACAAGCAGATGCTGCAGAACCTGACCGAGAACGCAGCCAACGTCTATATCCAGGACCTTGCGGACCTGGTGGCGGTGCGGAAGGGCCTGACCGGCCTGACGTTCTATCCGCTGTACGTGCTGGATATCTCGAAGCTGGCGTGGGAGCAGTAAATCAGAAACAGTGAAGGGCGACGCCGCAGGCCTTGACAGGGCTGCGGCGCCGCCCTTGTGCGTTCAAAAAACGGAGGGGAGCAATTGAAAAGCGCAGCGAAAAGGGCAGGACTGTGTATCGTGACCATGCTGATCGTGTCGTTTCTGGCATATGCGGCCTTCGCCCTCATCAGCGGTGATCCGGCGCAGACACTGCTGGGAACGGATGCGACACCGGAGCGCCTGGAGCAGATGCGGCACCAGCTGGGGCTGGACCAGCCGTTTATGGTGCGGTACCTGAAGTGGCTGCTCGGCTTCTTCACAGGGGATCTCGGGATCTCGTACAGCTACCGGCAGACGGTGTGGAGCCTGATCGCCCCGAAGATCGAGGTGACGCTCTGCATGGCGCTCATCAGCTTCGTCGTGATCGTGGCGATCTCGATCCCGGCGGGGATCCTCGCCGCGCAGCGGTCGAACGGGAAGAGCGGCCTTCTCAGCACCGGCCTGATCCAGCTGGGCATGGCGGTCCCGCCTTTTTTCACAGGTATTCTGGTCTCCTGGGGCTGCGGGATCGTGATGAAATGGTTCACGCCCGGTGATTTTCCCGGTCTGCACAGCGCGAAGGCGGCGACGGCACTGCGGCATCTGTTCTTCGCAGCGGTCTGTATCGCGATCCCCAGGATCGCCATGACGGTCCGGATGCTTCGCAGCACCGTGATCGGCGAGATGAACCGGAGTTATGTGCGCACGGCGATCTCGCGGGGCAATGACCGCCGCGGCGTCTTCCTGCGGCACGTGCTCAAGAATTCACTGGTCCCGACGGTCACCTTCCTGGCGCAGACCATGGCGGAGATCGTGGGCGGCAGCATCGTCGTGGAGCAGGTGTTCGGCATCCCGGGCATCGGCAGGCTCCTCGTCGCGTCGATCTCCAACCGCGACTACCCGGTCGTGCAGGCCCTCGTCGTGATCATGGCGTTCTGGGTGGTGCTCGCCGGCACCGCCGCGGACCTCATCAACCAGCGGATCGATCCCCGCCTGCGGCTCGGAGGTGGCGAATGAAGAAGAATAAGATAAACGGATACCTCCTGGCCGGTCTCATCCTGTTCGGGATCTTCCTGGTCATGATGATCATCGGCCTGTTCTACACGCCCTATTCCCCGACGGCCATGAGCAGCGCGGAGAAGTTTCAGGGGCCTTCTGCGGCCCATCTCTTCGGCACGGACAATTTCGGCCGGGACATCTTCAGCCGCGCGCTCAAGGGCGGCATCACGACCTTCGGCATCGCGCTCGCGACCATCGCGATCGGCGCCGCGGCCGGGACGCTCATCGGCGCGGTCACCGGCTATTTCGGCGGGATCGTCGACGACGTCCTGATGCGGCTGAATGACGCGCTGACGGCGTTTCCCAGTTTTCTCCTGGCGCTGGTGATCATCAGTATCGTTGGGCCCGGGAAGAAGTACAACGTCATCCTGGCCCTCGGCATCGTCTTCATCCCCAGCTTCGCCCGCGTCATGCGCACGGCCTTCGCGTCGCTGCGGGACGTGAACTACATCACCAGTGCGAAGCTGATGGGGGCGGGCAGCCCGAGGATCCTGTTCGTGCACATGCTGCCCAACACGGTCCACACGCTGCTGCCGGCCCTGACGATCGGCTTCAACAACGCGGTCCTGGCGGAGGCCAGCATGAGCTTCCTGGGGATCGGCGTGACGCCGCCGGACGCCTCCCTCGGATATATGCTGTCGGAGGCACAGAGCATGTTCGGGCGGGCGCCGTGGTACGCGCTGTGCACGGGTATGATGATCGTGCTGCTGGTCTTCGGCGTCGGACTGATCGGGGAAGGCCTGCAGCGGCAGAGCCGGGAGGTGGCCTGATGCTGGAGATCAGAGATCTGCATGTACAATTTCATAACCGGGACCGCGAGGCGGTCGCGGGTATCTCGCTGACGATCCGGGACGGGGAGATCCTCGGCCTGGTGGGAGAGAGCGGCAGCGGCAAGACCGTCACCGCGATGAGCATCGCGGGGCTGCTCCCCCGGAAACAGTGTGACTACCAGGGCGATATCCTGCTGGACGGCGACGACCTGCTGCACGCGCAGCGGGCACTGCTCCGGCAGATGCACGGCAAGAAGATCGGCGTCGTGTTCCAGGACCCCATGAGCGCCATGGACCCCCTCATGAAGGTGGGGGAACAGGTCGCGGAGGTGCTGCGCATCCACACCGATATGGACGCCGCGCAGAGAAGAGCGGAGGCTGTGCGCGCCATGGCCCTCGTGGAGCTGCAGGATCCGGAATCCCTCTATGACAAGTATCCCCACGAGCTGTCCGGCGGCATGCAGCAGCGCGCGATGATCGCCTCGGCGATCGTCATCCGCCCGTCCCTCCTGCTGCTGGATGAGCCCACGACGGCGCTGGACGTCACGATCCAGGCCCAGATCCTGGAACTTCTGAAGAAGCTCAACCGGGAGGAGCACATCTCCATGCTGTTCATCTCCCACAACCTGAACGTCGTCCGCAAGCTCTGCGCCCGCGTCGCGGTGATGCAGCGCGGCCTGATCGTCGAGGAGGGAGAGACGGAGAAGATCTTCCGCCACCCGCAGCACCCCTACACGAAGCACCTGATCGAGGCGATCCCGACGAGGGAGAGCGCCAGAAGAGTGAAAGGGGAGCGCCGCGCGAAGAAGGCTGCGGAGGCAACTGCGGCGGCGAAGGCTGCGCAGGGAGCTGCGCCGTCCGCGAGCGCGGCATCGGCGGAGACCCGCGAGGAAGGAGGCATACGGTGAGCGAACGATATATCACGCCTGATTCCTCCGCCACCATCGTGCAGAAGCTGCGCGGACAGATCGAGGAGAGCAGCGATATGGTCCTGCAGGTCCAGCATGTGACCGGCGGATACTACAGCAGCGGCCTGCTGCGGAGGAAGAAGGATTTCCAGGAAGTGATCCACGACGTGGATTTTGAGATCCGTCACGGAGAGATCCTGGGACTCGTCGGCGAGAGCGGGACCGGCAAGACGACACTGGCGAGAATGATCCTGGGCATGGTGGAGCCGGCGGACGGCAGGATCATCCACTATACCCGCCGCCCGCAGGTCGTATTCCAGGACCCTTACAGCTCCCTCAACCCGGCCTATACCGTGGAGTGGAACCTGGAGGAGCCGCTCCGGATCTTCGGAAAGTACGACGCAGCGGAGAGAAAACGCCGCGTGCGGGACATGCTCGAGCGCGTGGAACTGACGCCGGACTACCTGACGGCCATGCCCGATGAGCTCTCGGGCGGCCAGCGGCAGCGCGTCAGCATCGCGGCGGCCCTCATCCGCAGACCCCGCTTCATCATCGCCGATGAGCCGGTCTCGGCCCTGGACGTGACGATCCAGGCCCAGATCCTGAAGCTCCTTCACGACCTGCGCGAGGAGCTGGACCTCAGCTATCTGTTCATCTCCCACGACCTCAATGTCGTCTACCAGCTCTGTGACCGCGTCCTGGTCATGAAGCACGGCCGCATCGTGGAGCAGGGGGACGTGGAGGAAGTGTTCGAGCACCCGCAGGAGGCCTACACAAAGCAGCTGCTGGCAGCGGCGCAGTGAGTGAAGATGTCTTTCATGACATCTATGTATAAATATGCGATAATAGAGGTGCCGGGTCCGGAACAGGGCCGCGGCGCCTCTTTGTGCAATAAGCAGGGATTCTGTCATCAGGAATGCATCAGAAAAGGCGGGAACATTATGAAAATCGTATTGGAACATCTGACCAAGCGGTATCCGAACCTCAACCGGAAGATCAGGACGGACGTGATCGCGGTCAATGACTTCACTTTCGAGATCCCGGACGGCAAGCTGATCGGGCTGCTGGGCCCGTCCGGCTGCGGCAAGAGCACGACGCTCAACATGATCTGCGGCCTGGAGGCGCCGACCTCCGGGAGGATCTGGTTCGGCGAGGAGGACGTGACGGATCTGCCGGCCGAGAGACGCGGCGTCGGCATGGTCTTCCAGAGCTACGCGCTGTATCCGCACCTGACCGTGCGCCAGAACATCATGTTCCCGCTTGAGAACCTGAAAGGCGCGGACAGGCTGACGAAGCAGGAGATGGAAGCGCGCGTCCTGGAGGCCGCGAAGATGGTGCAGATCGACCAGCTCATGGACAGGAAGCCCTCGGAGATGTCCGGCGGACAGCAGCAGCGCGTCGCGATCGCCAGGGCGCTGGTCAAGATGCCCCGCGTGCTGCTCCTCGACGAGCCGCTGTCCAACCTGGACGCGCGCCTGCGCCTGCAGACCAGAGAGGAGATCCGCCGGATCCAGCGCGAGACGGGCATCACGACCATCTTCGTCACGCACGACCAGGAGGAGGCGATGAGCATCTCCGACATGATCGTGGTCATGGAGGCGGGCGTCCTGAACCAGATCGGCAAGCCCCAGGAGGTCTACGACGATCCGGTCAACCTCTTCGTCGCCAAGTTCCTCGGAACGCCGCCGATCAGCGTCTTCGAAGGCAAGGTGAAGGGCGGCAGGCTGTACCTGGGACAGGACTGTGTCATGGATGTGCCCGGACTTCCGGACAGGACCGTGACGGTCGGCGTGCGGCCGGAAGGTTTCGATCCGGATCCGCAGGGGACGATGACCTGCGGCCTGCGGGCCGTGGAAGTCATGGGCCGTGACACGAGCATCGTGGCGGAGCATCCCGCCTGCCCTGTGCCGATCCGCGCGATCATCAGCACGGAGGATCTCCCGGAGGAGGGCGCCGCGACGGTGCGGTTCCGCCTGAAACCCGCCAAAGTCCACCTGTTCGACCCTGGGACAGGAGAAAGGATCCGGTTATGAGCGCACAGAACGGAAACGCCGCGGGCGGAGACGGGAAGCGCGCCGTCAGCACCCGGACGGAAGTGCGCAGACACGCGGTCCTGTCACAGATCAAGCCGTGGCTCTACCTGCTGCCGGCCCTGATCTTCCTCGGGATCTTCATGGTCTATCCGCTCTTCGACGTCTTGATCTACTCCGTGGAGGAGGGCTACAACAGCGCCTCGCAGACCTATTTCGGCATCGGCGGCTACAACTACGCGTATGTGCTGCGGGATCCTTTCTTCCTGCAGGCACTGAAGAACACATTCATCCTGGTCATCATCACGGTGCCGGTCTCCACGGGGATCGCCCTGCTGATCTCTCTCGGCCTCCACTCCATCGGCAGGCTGAAGGAGCTGTTCCAGACCATCTTCTTCCTGCCCTACGTGACCAACACGCTGGCGGTGGGCCTGGTCTTCATGATCCTCTTCAAGAAGACGCCGTATTCGGACGGCTTCATGAACCTGCTGATCACGGCGGTCGGCGGCACGGCGGTCGACTTCATCGACGGTCCCTACTGGGCCAAGATGTTCGTCATGTGCTTCTATACGGTCTGGGTGGTGCTGCCCTTCAAGATCCTGATCCTGACCAGCGCGCTCGCCTCCGTGGACGAGAACCTGTACAAGGCGGCGAGAGTGGACGGCACGTCCTCCTTCCGGATCTTCACGCGGATCACGCTCCCGATGATCTCCCCGATGATCTTCTATCTCATCATCACGGGCTTCATCGGCGCGTTCAAGGCCTACAGCGACGAGGTCGCGATCTTCGGGACGGACCTGAACGCGGCCGGCATGAACACCATCGTCGGCTATGTCTATGACATGCTGTACGGCGACAGCGGCGGCTACCCCTCCTACGCGGCGGCGGCGGCCCTGATCCTCTTTGCGATCGTCCTGACGATCACCTGCATCAACCTGCTGATCAGCAGGAAGAACGTCCATTACACCTGATCCGGAGGAGGCGCAGAGATGAATACACAGAATACCTATGACGAGATCGGGAAGAGGTACCGGACGGGCGCCCGGATCCGGAGCGGCATCACCTACGCGCTGCTGACGGTCTGGGCGGTGATCGTGCTGTTCCCCTTCTACTGGATGATCCTCACGTCCGTCAAGAGCTACGGCACTTACAACGCGGAATATGTCCCCAAGCTGTGGACGCCCTCGCCGACGCTGCAGAACTACCGGGACGCGTTCACGACGGTCGATCTGGGAAGATATTTCTTCAATACGATCATTTTCACGGTGGTGACGACGGTCCTGATGCTGTTCGTCATCGTGCTGGCGGCCTTCGCGTTCTCGCGTCTGCAGTTCAAGGGGCGGGACCTCCTGTTCACGGTCTTCCTGTCGCTCATGATGATCCCGAACGAGCTGGTGATCATCACGAACTTCGTCACGATCACCGACTGGGGGATGCGCAACAGCTACTGGGGCCTGATCCTGCCTTCCGTGACCAGCGTCTTCTACATCTACCTCCTCAAGGAGAACTTCGAGCAGATCCCGGAGGAGCTCTACAAGGCGGCCAAGGTGGACGGCACGTCGGACCTGAAGTACCTCTGGAAGGTCATGATCCCCATCTGCCAGCCCACCATCGTCACGATCACGATCCTGAAGGTCATCGAGTGCTGGAACAGCTACGTGTGGCCGCGCCTGATCACGGATGACGCCGCCTACTATCTGGTCTCCAACGGGATCCAGGAGATCCGCGAGAACGGCTTCGGGCGGGAGAACATCCCCGCCATGATGGCGGCCGTCGTCGTGATCTCGATCCCGCTGATCGTCCTGTTCCTGCTGTTCCACAAGAAGATCATGGCAGGCGTATCGAGAGGAGGGACCAAAGGCATATGAATAAACACAGCAGTATGCGCAGGCTCATCAGTATAGCGGCGGCACTGGTCCTGGCCCTGTCGCTCACGGGCTGTCACGGCGCGCGCAGCCGCACCGGCTTCACGGTGCCGGAGTCCTTCGACACCTCGCAGACCCACGAGATCACCTTCTGGGCCAAGAACGACACGAACAAGACCCAGACGCAGATCTACGAGAAGGCGATCCGGGACTTCGAGGCGCTCTACCCCAACATCAAGGTGAAGATCCGGCTGTATACGGACTACGGGAAGATCTACAACGACGTCATCACGAACATCGCGACGAACACGACGCCCGACGTCTGCATCACCTATCCGGACCACATCGCCACGTACCGGACGGGAAGTGACGTGGTGGTGCCGCTCGACGACCTGCTCGCGGACAGCCGGTACGGTCTCGGCGGCAGCGAGCTCCTCTACGAGGGACCGGGGCAGGACGGGATCATCCCGGAGTTCCTCTCGGAATGCGTGCTCTCGGGAAGCACCTATGCGCTGCCCTTCATGCGCTCGACGGAGGCCTGCTACGTGAACCGCACCTTCGTGGAGGCACTCGGCTACGAGATGCCGGAGGTGCTGACGTGGGACTTCGTCTGGGAGGTGTCCGAGGCGGCGATGAAGAAGAACGCCGACGGGACCTTCGCCGTCAACGGGCAGAAGGTCATGATCCCCTTCATCTACAAGTCTACGGACAACATGATGATCCAGATGCTGCGGCAGAAGGACGGCGGCTACTCGACCGACGCGGGGGAGATCCTCATCTTCAACGACACGACCAGGGAGCTGCTCCTCACGATCGCGGAGCACGCGAAGACCGGCGCCTTCTCGACATTCAAGATCTCCAGCTATCCGGCCAACTTCCTGAACGCCGGGCAGTGCATCTTCGCGGTGGACTCCACGGCGGGTTCCACCTGGATGGGCGCCGGCGCGCCGCTCTCCGATATCAGCGACGAGGCCAAGGTGGACTTCGAGACAGAGGTGTGCATGGTGCCGCAGTTCGACCCCTCCACACCGGCCATGATCTCGCAGGGTCCGTCCGTGTGTATCTTCAACAAGGAGGATCCCCAGCAGGTGCTGGCCTCCTGGCTCTTCGCGCAGTACCTGCTCACGAATGACGTGCAGACCGCCTACGCGGAGACGGAAGGCTATGTGCCGGTCACGGTGCCGGCGCGCGCCTCGGAAGCTTATCAGGACTACCTGGCGTCCGGCGGCGAGGACGGCGACCTCCACTATCAGGTCAAGATCGACGCTACGCGCCTGCTGCTGGACAGCACGGAGCACACGTTCGTCACGCCGGTCTTCAACGGATCCGCCTCCCTGCGCGACGCGTCCGGCCAGCTGATCGAGAACGTGACGAAGTCCGTCCGGAGAAAAGAGACCGTGGACAGCGCCTACATCGACAAGCTTTTCTCCACAGTAAGGAGCATGTACCGGCTGGACCAGATCGAGGCGCAGGGCGGAGAGAGGGACCTCGGACCGCTTCCGGCGGAGTCCAAGGCGCTCCTCATCTGCCTCGGGGTCGCCTGGGTGTTCATCGCCGCCTGCTGGCTGCGGGAACAGCGGCGGCAGCGCAAATCGTGAAATCGGGATGAATTTTCGCGGCGGCGGCTTTTCTTTTGCGGATGGTAGGATATAATGAGAGTTGGCAGGCACCCTGCCTGCTGATGAGGCAGCAAGTCAACAGCTTCATGGATTATTCATTCAGGGAGGAAAGAAGATGAAGAAGTTTGCAGCGATCCTGCTGGCGTCCTCGATGGTTCTCGCAGTGACGGCCTGCGGCGGCAGCAAGGAAGAGGCTCAGACCGCTCCCGCGGAGACGGCGGAAGCGACAGAAGAGACAGCAGCGGATGTCCCCGTGATGACCCACGAGGAGTACATGGCGGCGGCTCTGGACACACCTGTGTGTGTCGAGACCTACGTGCAGGCGACGCAGTCCTGGTGGGACGGCGTGATCACGGTGTACGCGCAGAGTGAGGACGGCGCCTACTTCCTCTACAACATGGCATGCGCGGAAGAGGATGCCGCGAAGCTCGTACCCGGCCAGAAGATCAAGGTCAACGGCTTCAAGACCGAGTGGTCCGGCGAGGTCGAGATCGTGGACGCCACCTTCGAGTTCGAAGAGGGCAGCTACATCGCGGAGCCCGCGGACGTGACGGCGCTTCTCGGCACGGATGAGCTCGAGGCCCACCAGAACGAGCGCGTGAGCTTCACCGACATGACGGTCGAGGCGAAGGGCGACAATGGCGATGCGTTCCTGTATGCATGGGACGGCAGCGGCAGCGCGGATTCCGACAGCGACCTCTATTTCGACGTGTCCAAGGACGGCGAGACGTACACGTTCACCGTGGAGTATTATCTCTGCGGACCCGGCAGCGACGCTTATGAGGCGGTTCGGAACCTCAAGGTCGGCGATGTCATCGACATCGAGGGCTTCATGTACTGGTACGAGGGACCGCAGACCCATGTCACGGGCGTGACTGTGAAGTAAGTAAGACGCCTGTACCGGGCATGGACTGACCGGAACAGACAGAGAGGGATGCCGCATCCGGCACCCCTCTCTTTTGTATCTGTGCTATACTGCTGTGAACGGACCGATGCGGGATCTCAGAAGTGACCGCCGCCTCCGCCGAAGTGGGGGCCGCCGCCACCGCCGCCGCCTCCGCCGATGTGGAAGCCTCCACCGCCGCCTCCTCCGGAGCGCGCATGGTGAATGACCTGCGTGCGCGTCGTCTGGGCGGTATTGCGCATGACCTGGCTGGAGACGAGATAGTCATCGATCTCGACGGGCACACTGGCGAGATTGCGCATCTGCCTCGCCAGGAAGGCGACGCAGCTGGTGACCGTGCCGACGAGGAAGATCAGGAGATAGAGGAACGGCGCGGGGACATACTTGCCCAGCAGCATGTGCCAGCGGATGCGCTCGAAGCCGTCGACGAAGCCCTGGTAGTAGTCGCCCTGCTTCGCCTGGTCGCCGACGAGGTCCACGATGCGGTCGTAGATGTGCTGGCTGTTGACGATGCCGATGGCGCGGCCGCTGGTCAGCACGTAGACGTAGCGCGTGGACATGTTGAAGTAGAGCAGGACGGCGTCGCCGTTGCTCCTGTCCCAGCCGAAATCGTGGTCCAGGAAGAACTCCTGTACCAGCGGCACCACGTCGTCGTCCGTCCGGAAGGCGCTGTCAGTGTAGAGGATCAGGTCCGTCCGGCAGCTCTTCTCCCAGCCGCTGATGAGGGAGGCGAGCTGCGCCTCTCCGTCATCCGACAGGTAATCTCCGTAGTCGAACACGCGCTGGTCCGTGTCGCAGAGCGTGTTGGCCCGCTCCGCATTGCCGTGTGTCCCGAAGAGGAAGACGCCGACCGTCGCGAGCAGCACGACAAGCGCGAAAATGAAGCGCCACGCGATATATCTGCGGAATTTCATAAGTCACCTCCTGTCCGCGCGGATGTCCGGGACATCACAGCGCACCGCCCAGCAGGACGAGAATGAGGTTCACGACACCGGCGGCGCCCAGGAAGAGGGCCCCCGCCGCCGCGCAGCCGAGCGCCATGCGCAGACGCGAGACCGGGACGCTCCCGTAGATCTCCTCCGTCTGGCCGTTGATGTAATACGTGAATTTGCGGCCGCTCTCCGTCGCGTACTCGTAGATGTAGACCGGCAGGAGGTCGAACTCACAGGTCTCGCTGACGACCTCCAGCTGCATCCCGCTGCGGATCCGGCTCTCGCTCAGGTCGCCGTGGGGATAGGCTGCGAGCAGCTTGCGGCAGAAGAGATCCTCCGCCTTCTCGCGCATCTTGGCGTAGGCGTCCTTCCGGTACTGTTCGGACGGATGGTTGAAGTACTCCGCCCTGGCGCCGGAGAGATATTCCGGCCGGAATTCGCGCGCGGTCTTGAACTGGAAGGGCTCGACGGCGTCCATGATGTCATCGGGCATCCGGTCGGAGGCGTCCTTCGGGACGTCGTTCAGGACCGCCTCGAAGGAGAAGCTGATGCGGCGCGTCTTGATGATGGTGTCGCTGCCGCGGAAGATGCGCTCCTTCAGGTCCCCCGTGTAGCCCATGCGGACGCGGTAGGAGAAGACCCAGTACGGGATGTACTCGGTCTGGACTTCGTTCAGGCGCTTGTCGCTGAAGATCTCGGGGACCAGGGCGACATAGCGGCTGTATTCCTTCTGCAGGAGCCGGAAGGCCTCTACCCGCGTCAGCGTCGTCGGAATGATCCGCACCGGCGCATGCTCGCCGACGGCCTTCTCCTCGTAGACGTGGTAGGTGCCGCAGAACGGGCATTTGCCCGCGATCTCGTAGGGACCCGGGTCGAGCGGCGCGCCGCAGTTGGGGCAGTTGCCGTCCGCCGCCGCGGGGAGCAGCTCCGGCTGCTCCATATTGCCGCAGTTCAGGCACTCCAGCGTCCCTTTGTTGAAGTTGTAGACCATGTTGGATCCACAGGATCCGCAGCGATAGAACATAGGAATTCTCCTTACAGTACAGGCTGGTATCCGCTTCCATTATATCATACGGCTTCCGACCTGTGATATACTGATTACACGCGCCCGGGAACGGGACGCGTGAGGACGAGGCGCGCGCAGCGCGGAAAGAGGCAGACATGAGAGAGACAGAACATCCCGGCATCCCGGCAGGAGAATCCTATTGCACGACCGGCCAGTTCCGGCGGGGATACTGCCCCGTCTGCAGCCCGGACCCGGATCCGCTCGGAGCGGGAGAGGGACATCACACGGCATGGCCGGTCGGCGGGGCGCACACACAGCACGCACACGATCACGTGCATGACCACGCGCATGACCAGGCGGGACAGACGGAGGAGCACGACCGCTTCCACCGTCACTGCGGGCCGACGGCGATCACCAACCTGCTCCGGAGCTGCGCGATGCGGGAGGGGAAGATCGATTCCCTGCCGGAGGATCCCTGTGAGATCTTCGAGCGCGTGGCGCAGATCGGGCGCCGCCGCCTGATCTATATCAATCTGGACCTGTTCCACCGCTTCGGAGGCACGCTGGATGCCATGGCGGGGCTCTACCTGCAGCGGTGCTTCCGCGAGTACGGTCTGCAGAGACCTTCCCTGCGCTTCCGGTTCCGCCCGGACGAGAGGACGATGACCCGGGCGCTGAAGAACGGGGCGGTCCTGTACCTGCAGATGCGCGGACATTCCAAATACGGCAACCACCACATGCTCTGCTACGGCCGGGAGGACTTCCCGGACGGCAGACCCGCGGTCTACCGGATCGCGGACGGATGGGCCGCACGCCCGGTGAGACTGACTTATGCGCAGCTGGAGCGGTTCCGGATGCTGGAAGTATATCCCTGAGGAATACAGAATGGATCATTTTAAACTCGTATCGGATTATCAGCCCACGGGCGACCAGCCGCAGGCGATCGAGGCGCTGGTGAAGGGTTTTCAGGAAGGCAACCAGTTCGAGACGCTGCTGGGCGTCACGGGCTCCGGCAAGACCTTCACGATGGCCAACATCATCCAGGCCCTGAACCTGCCGACGCTGATCATCAGCCACAACAAGACGCTGGCGGGGCAGCTCTACGGGGAGATGAAGGAGTTCTTCCCGGAGAATGCGGTGGAGTATTTTGTCTCCTATTATGATTACTATCAGCCAGAGGCGTATATCCCGCAGACCGACACATATATCGACAAGGACGCGATGATCAACGACGAGATCGACAAGCTGCGGCTGTCGGCGACGGCGTCGCTGTCGGAGCGCCGGGACGTGATCGTGGTCGCTAGCGTCTCCTGCATCTACGGCCTCGGCAGTCCCGAGGAGTTCCAGGGGATGTCCATCTCGCTCCGCCCGGGCATGGAGAAGGAGCGGGACGAGGTGATCCGGGAGCTGATCGCGATCCAGTACCGCCGCAACGAGATGTCCCTCGACCGGTGCGAGTTCCGCGTGCGGGGCGACACGGTGGAGATCTATCCCGCCCAGGGCGGCGATCACCTGATCCGCGTCGAGTGGTTCGGGGACGAGATCGACCGGATCAGCGAGACCGAGCCCCTCACCGGCAAGGTGGTGCGGAGCCTGAACCACATCATGATCTACCCGGCCTCCCACTACGTGGTGCCCCAGGAGAAGATCAACATGGCGTGCGAGAATATCGCCGCCGAACTGAAGGAGCGGGTCGCTTACTTCAAGAGCGAGGACATGCTGATCGAGGCCCAGCGCATCTACGAGAGGACCAACTTCGACATCGAGATGATGCGGGAGACCGGCTTCTGCAGCGGGATCGAGAACTACTCCCGGCACCTGAACTTCATGAAGCCGGGGGAGCCGCCGCTGACGCTGATGGATTTCTTCCCGGACCGGTTCCTGATCATCGTGGACGAGTCCCACATGACGATCCCCCAGATCGGGGCGATGTACGCCGGCGACCGGTCCCGGAAGGAGACGCTGGTCCGCTACGGATTCCGCCTTCCCTCCGCCCTGGACAACCGGCCGCTGAATTTCGGCGAGTTCGAGCAGCACATCGACCAGATGCTCTTTGTGTCCGCGACACCCGGCTCTTATGAGGAGACGCACGAGCTCCTCCGGACGGAGCAGGTCATCCGTCCCACGGGTCTGCTGGATCCGGAAGTGGACGTCCGTCCCACCCACGGGCAGGTGGACGACCTGATCAGCGAGATCCGGAAGACCACGAAGGCCGGAAACAAGGTCCTGGTGACGACATTGACCAAGAAGATGGCGGAGGACCTGACCGACTACCTGTCGGAGGCGGGGATCCGCGTCCGCTACCTGCACTCCGACATCGACACGATGGAGCGCGCGCAGATCATCCGCGACATGCGCCTGGATGTCTTCGACGTGCTGGTGGGCATCAACCTGCTCCGGGAGGGACTGGATATCCCGGAGATCGCGCTCGTCGCGATCCTGGATGCGGACAAGGAAGGTTTTCTCCGATCCGAGACATCATTGGTCCAGACGATCGGCAGGGCGGCCCGAAACGCCGACGGCCGCGTCATCATGTATGCCGACACCGTGACGGATTCGATGCGGCGGGCCATCGACGAGACCCGCAGGCGCCGGCAGGTGCAGGATCAGTACAACCGGGAGCACGGCATCACGCCGACCTCCATCCGCAAGGCGGTGCGGGACCTCATCACGATCTCGAGGGAGATCACGAAGCACGAGGCGCGCTTCGAGAAGGATCCCGAATCGATGGACCTGAAAGAGCTGCGGAAGCTCATCGGCGATGTGGAGAAACAGATGCGCAAGGCCGCGGCGGAGCTCAATTTCGAGGCAGCCGCGGAGCTGCGCGACCGCATGCTGGCGCTGAAGAAGCAGGAACTGGAACTGACAGGCGGGAAATGAGCCTGTGTGCCGCGGGAGTGAGATGCCTGCGGCACGTTTACACACAGCAGGATTTGGAGATACAGAGACCATATGGCACAGAAAATGAGAAAACCAGACTACTGGCCCGCCCTCCGGGAGGGCGAGATGCAGGCCGGCACGCTTCTTGAGGCCGACCGGATCCGCCGGGAGAGGATCGACAAGGATGACTGCATCCGGATCCGCGGCGCCAGGGAGCACAACCTGAAGGACCTGAGCGTGGACATCCCCAGAAACGAGCTGGTCGTCCTGACCGGTCTCTCCGGATCGGGCAAGTCGTCGCTGGCCTTCGACACGATCTACGCGGAGGGGCAGAGGCGCTACATGGAGTCCCTGTCCTCCTACGCCCGGCAGTTCCTCGGACAGATGGAGAAGCCGGACGTCGACAATATCGAAGGTCTGTCGCCGGCGATCTCGATCGACCAGAAGTCCACGAACCGCAACCCGCGCTCGACGGTAGGCACGGTCACGGAGATCTATGACTACTTCCGACTCCTCTACGCGAGGGTCGGGATCCCCCACTGTCCCAACTGCGGGCGGGAGATCTCCCGGCAGTCTGTCGACCAGATGGTGGACCAGATCCTGGACCTGCCCGAGGGCACCCGCTTCCAGGTCCTGGCCCCGGTGGTCCGCGGCAGGAAGGGCGAGCACGCCAAGGTCATCGACCGGGCGCGCCGCGCCGGCTACGTCCGCATCCGGATCGACGGCAATCTCTACGACGTGAACGAAGAGGTCTCGCTGAACAAGAACAACAAGCACAACATCGAGATCGTCGTGGACAGACTGGTGGTCCGGGAGGGGATCCGGCGCAGGCTCACGGACTCCGTGGAGAACGCGCTCAGTCTGGCCGACGGCCTCCTGCAGGTGGACGTCGTGGGAGGGGAGCTGCTGCAGTTCTCCCAGAACTTCGCCTGCCCGGACTGCGGGACCAGCGTGCCGGAGATCGAGCCGCGCAGCTTCTCCTTCAACAATCCCTTCGGCGCCTGCCCCGAGTGCGCCGGACTCGGCTACAAGATGGAATTTGACCCCCGCCTGATGGTCCCGGACGAGCGCCGGAGCATCAACGACGGGGCGATCGCCGTGCTCGGATGGCAGTCCTGCATGCAGAAGGGGAGCTTCACCAACGCGATGCTGGTGGCGCTGTCGGAGCACTGGAAGTTCAGCCTTGACACCCCATGGCGCGAACTTCCCGAAGACGTCCGGAAGATCCTCCTGTACGGGACGGAAGAGAAGGTGGACGTCTATTACGAGGGACAGCGCGGCAAGGGCGTCTATCCCATCGCTTTCGAGGGCCTGATCCGCAACACGGAGCGGCGCTATCGCGAGACCTTCAGCGAGACCAGCAAGGCGGAGTACGAATCCTTCATGCAGATCACGCCCTGCAAAGTCTGCGGCGGCCAGCGCCTCCGGAAAGAGTCGCTGGCGGTGACGGTCGGCGGGATCAATATCTATGAGCTGACCTGCATGTCCATCAAGGCCCTGCAGGATTTCCTGAACCATCTGGAGCTCACGAAGACGCAGCAGGTGATCGGCGCCCAGATCCTCAAGGAGATCGGCGCGAGGGTCGGTTTCCTGATCGACGTCGGGCTCGACTACCTGACGCTGGCGCGCGCCACGGGTTCGCTGTCGGGCGGCGAGGCGCAGCGGATCCGTCTGGCCACCCAGATCGGCTCCGGACTGGTCGGCGTCTGCTACATCCTGGACGAGCCCTCCATCGGTCTGCACCAGCGGGACAACGACAAGCTGCTGCGGACCCTGAAGAACCTCCGCGACCTGTGGAACACGGTCATTGTGGTCGAGCACGACGAGGACACGATGCGGGCGGCGGACTACATCGTCGACATCGGTCCCGGGGCCGGCTCCCACGGCGGCACGATCGTCGCCTGCGGCACGGCGGAGGACATCATGGCGACGCCGGGCTCGATCACCGGCGAGTATCTGTCCGGCGCGAGAGCGATCCCCGTCCCGGAGACGCGCAGGGAGCCCCAGGGCTGGCTGCACGTGAAGGGCTGCCGGGTCAACAACCTGAAGAACATCGACGTCGACATCCCGCTGGGCGTCATGACGGTCGTGACGGGCGTCTCGGGATCCGGCAAGAGCTCCCTGGTCAACGAGATCCTCTACAAGCACCTCGCGAGGGACCTGAACCGGGCCCGCACCATCCCCGGCGAGCACGACGGGATCGACGGCCTGGAGCAGCTGGACAAGGTGATCGCCATCGACCAGTCGCCAATCGGCCGCACACCGCGGTCCAACCCGGCGACCTATACCGGCGTCTTCGACATGATCCGCGATCTTTTCGCGGGAACGAGCGACGCGCGCGCCAGAGGCTACAAGAAGGGCCGTTTCTCCTTCAACGTGAAGGGCGGGCGGTGCGAAGCCTGCAGCGGCGACGGCATCCTGAAGATCGAGATGCATTTCCTGCCGGACGTCTATGTCCCCTGCGAGGTCTGCGGCGGCAAGCGCTACAACCGCGAGACGCTGGAGGTACTTTATAAAGGAAAGAACATCTTCGAAGTTCTTGACATGACGGTCGAGGAAGCCGTGAAATTCTTCGAAAATGTGCCCGCGGTGCGGCGCAAGATCCAGACGCTGTACGACGTCGGCCTCGGCTATGTGAAGCTGGGACAGCCCAGCACGGAGCTGTCGGGCGGCGAGGCGCAGAGGATCAAGCTGGCGACCGAGCTGTCCAGAAGGAGCACCGGGCGCACCATCTACATTCTGGATGAGCCCACGACCGGCCTGCATTTCGAGGACGTCGCCAAGCTCACGAAGATCCTGCACGCGCTGGTCGAGGGCGGCAATACGGTCCTTGTCATCGAACACAACCTGGACGTCATCAAGACCGCTGACTACATCATCGACATGGGACCGGAAGGCGGCGACGGCGGCGGAACGGTCATCGCGCAGGGCACGCCCGAGGTCCTGGCGCAGGAGCACGGCTCCTATACAGGCTACTATGTCCACAAGATGCTGGAGAAGGAGAGACAGCGCAGGGAGAAACTGGGCTGAAGGAATACCGCATGGAAGAATTCAGGGGATACGTCGAGCACATCATCTTCCGCAGCGAAGAAACGGGCTATACGGTCTTTGAACTGAACAGCGAAGAGAACCGGATCACCTGCACCGGCCATCCGGCTGCCATCAGCGAGGGGGAGAGCTGCCGCGTGACCGGCACCTTCGTCACGCATGCGGTCTACGGGGAGCAGCTGAAGATCGAGAGCTACGAGGCCGTGATGCCGGAGACCGCCGAGGCGGTCCTCCGCTATCTGTCCTCCGGGGCGATCAAGGGGATCGGCGCCGCGCTGGCGGCGCGGATCGTGAAGCGGTTCGGCAACGACACGATGCGGATCATGGACGAGGAGCCCGAGCGCCTCGCCGAGATCAAAGGCATCAGCATGCGCGGCGCCAGAGAGATCGCCGCACAGATCGAGGAGAAGCGGGACCTGCGGGACGCGATGATGTTCCTGCAGCAGTACGGCATCACCAACAATCTGGCGGTGAAGATCTGGAAGACGTACGGTATGGACGTCTACAGGGTGCTGAAAGAGAACCCTTACCGCCTGGCGGAGGACATCCGGGGCATCGGCTTCGCGACCGCGGACCTGATCGCCTCCCGGGCCGGGATCCGGGCGGACTCGGACTTCCGCATCCGGAGCGGCCTGAAATACCTGCTGTCGGAGGCCTCCGGGGAGGGGCACAGCTACCTGCCGCGGGAGGAGGTCCTCGCGCGCGCGGTGCGTCTGCTGCAGGCGGAGCCGGAGCAGATCGAGCTGCAGCTGGACAACCTGCTGGTGGAGAGGGAGCTCGTCGCCAAGGGACGGGACCCGCAGCAGGTCTACAGCCCGCGGGCGTTCCGGGAGGAACAGCAGATCGCGCGGATGCTGCTGGAGCTGGACAGCGACCGGCCGCATGACGCGGACCTCGCGCAGATCGATGAGCGGATCCGGCGCATCGAGGAGCGCGAGGGGATCGAACTCGACGAACTGCAGCGCAGCGCGGTGCGGATGGCGGTGGAGCACACCGTCCTGCTCATCTCCGGCGGACCGGGCACCGGCAAGACCACAACGATCAATACGATCATCCGGCTGCTGCATGACCTGGGCCTGAGCGTCATGCTGGCGGCACCGACCGGACGGGCGGCGCGCAGGATGACGGAGGCGACCGGGTACCCCGCGATGACGATCCACCGGCTGCTGGGCGTGCGCGGCGTCCCCGGGGACGACACGCTGTCCGGGACCGTGGGATTTGAAAAGGACCGCGACAACCCGCTGGAGACGGACGCGCTGATCATCGACGAGATGTCGATGGTGGACACGCACCTGTTCTGCTCCCTGCTGAAGGCCGTCCTGCCGGGGACACGGCTGATCCTGGTCGGGGACGTGGACCAGCTGCCCAGCGTGGGGCCCGGCAGGGTCCTCCGGGACCTGATGGACAGCGGCGCCTTCCGGACCGTGCTCCTGAAGACGATCTTCCGGCAGGCGATGGAGAGCGACATCGTGATGAACGCCCACCGGATCCTGAACGGGGAGATGCTGGAGCTGGACAACAGAAGCAAGGACTTCTTCTTCCTGGAGCGCAGCGATGTCGGGGTGATCTACAAGCACACCGTGGACCTCCTGCAGGGCAAGATGCCCGCCTACGCCGGCTGCAGCCCCTGGGAGGTGCAGGTCCTGACCCCGATGCGCAAAGGAAATCTGGGGGTCCTGCGGCTCAACGAGGTGCTGCAGAGCATCCTGAACCCGCCGGCGCCGGGCAAGGCGGAGCACACGCGGGCGGACGTGACCTTCCGCGAAGGCGACAAGGTCATGCAGACGAGGAACAACTACCAGATCGCCTGGGAGGTCCGGGGCAATTTCGGCATCCCGATCGAACAGGGGACCGGGATCTTCAACGGAGATTTCGGCAGAGTGGAGGAGATCGACACAGCCGCGCAGACCATGACGGTGCGCTTCGACGAGGACCGGATCGTGACCTATCCCTTCGGGGAGCTGGACGATCTGGACCTGGCCTATGCCGTGACGGTGCACAAGTCGCAGGGATCCGAGTATCCCGCCGTCATCCTGCCCCTGCTGCAGGGACCGTCCGGCCTTTTCAACAGAAACCTGCTCTACACGGCCGTGACGAGGGCGAAGAACTGCGTGGTGATCCTGGGGAGCCGGGAGGCGCTCCGGTCGATGATCGCGAACACGCGGGAGAGCCGGCGGTACACCGGCCTGAAGGAGAGGATCGATGAGTGCAGGAGAATGGCTGAAGGACCTGCTCTTTCCCAGGAGATGCCCGGTCTGTGACCGGCCGGTGCTGCCGGCCGGCGCGCTGATCTGTGAGGAATGCGCGAAGACCCTGCATCCGGTGGGCCGGGACACCTGCATGTGCTGCGGCAAGCCGGTGGCCGGCCGGCAGGAGCTGTGCGCCGACTGCGCGAAGCGGCCGCACATCTTCACGGCGGGGACGGCCGTCTACACGTTCCGGAGCTGCAGCGGCGCGCTGTACAGGTTCAAGTACCGGGGAAGGGAGGAATACGCGGACTTCTTCGGGGAGAGCATGGCGCGGAGGCTGCGCGTGTGGCAGGCGGAAGGCCCCGGCGCGGTGCGCCGGAGACCTCCGGAGGCACTGATCGCCGTGCCCTCGTCGGGGGACCGGGTGCGGCGCAGAGGGTATGACCAGAGCCTCCTGCTGGCCCGCGCGATGAGCCGCAGGACCGGGATCCCGGTCCTCGAAAACGTTTTGCTGCGCACCCGCAGCACGCCGCCGATGCGCGGCATGACCGCGGCGGAGCGCCAGAAAAATCTCAAAAAAGCTTTTCTTGTCCATGGAAATAGTGTAGAATCAAAATCGATTATGCTGATAGACGATATCTACACGACCGGGGCGACGATGGACGCATGCGCCGAGCAGTTGCGGAAAGCTGGATCGGGACCGGTCTTTTTTATGACATTGGCGATTGGAGAGATACCTTATGTTGAACCAGGACAGGATCCGGACGATGACGCGTCTCGCGATCTATGAAGAGGAACAGAGCCTCCGGGACGAGAAGGTCGGCGGCTATTTCGGGAATGACTACGTCTTCTCCCAGATCATGATCTCCGTCATCGCGGGGACGGCTGCCTTCGCGGTGGTGTTCGGCGTCTACTGCGTCTACCACCTGGATGCTTTCGTGCTCCGCCTTTTTGACAACACGATCCTGGAAGTGATCCGGCGGTGGGCGAAGTACTACGCGATCTTCATCGCAGGCTATTGCGCCGTGACTTTTTTCATCTACCGCGCAAGATTCAGGAGCGCGCAGTCGCGGATCAAGAAATACCGCCGGGACCTGGAGTTCATGGCGGAGGAATATGAGCTGTATGACAAGGTGAATGCGGAGGCGGAGACGCCGGAAGCGGAAGGCACGGAGGAGACTGCATGACGACATTATACGAGATCCGGGACAGGATCGTGGATCTGTACAGACGATTTGACTATATCCTGCGCCCGCTGGCGAAGTTCGCGATGGCTTTCGTCCTGCTGCGGGAGATCAACGTGAGCCTGGGCTGGATGGAGCGCCTCAACAACACGCTTCTCACCGTGATCATCGCCCTTGTCTGCACGCTGATGCCCATGAGCATGGTCGCGGCGGTGCTGGCCCTGGTGATCCTGCTGCACCTCTACGCGCTCTCGATGGAGGCCGCGGCGGTCGGCGCGGCGATCTTCCTGATCGTGTTCCTTGTTTTCTTCCGGTTTGCGCCGCACAATGCGGTGATCCTGCTTCTGATGCCGCTGGCCTGCAAGATGGACCTGCACTACGCGATCCCGCTGGCGGCCGGCCTGCTGTTCAATGTCGGCGCCGCCGTGCCGGTGGCCCTGGGCGTCGTGATCAAGGAGTACCTGCAGGTCGTCGCGGACAACAGCGCGAGACTGCGCGGGAGCGAGAGCGTCGAGCAGCTGCTGAAGAACATCCGCTTCCTCTGTGACAAGATGGTGCACAACCGCGCGATGTGGGTCGTCGCCGGGACGATGGCGGCGACGGTCGTGGTGGTGTACTTCATCCGGAAGCTCGCGGTGGCCCACGCGTGGACCATTGCCTCTGCGGCCGGCATCCTGACCGAGATCCTGATCTTCATCTACGCGGAGAAGCATTTCGATGTGCCCGCCGCCCTCGGCGACCACCTCGTCTGGATGCTCGTGTCCCTGCTGATCGCGCTGATCATCACGTTCTTCGTCTTCAATGTGGACTTCGCGAGGATCGAGAATATCCAGTTCGCGGACGATGACTACTATTATTATGTAAAGGCTGTGCCGCGTGTCTCGGCTTCCGCGCCGGACAGGAACGCGACAGACTTCTACAGCGAGGCCGCGGAGAGGGATCTCTTCGACTACGGGATCGATGAGGTGACCGAGGAGGAGAAGGAGCTCGCCGGCACGCCGACCGTCTTCAGGGACAGCAGCGCGGAGGGCCAGCCCGCACCGGAGGCCGCTGCCGGGGAGGACGCCGCCGAGGAGGACGCCGCTTCGTTCGGAGCTGCTGCCGGAGCCGGCATTTTCGACCGGATCGGGAACAGGTTCCGCGCGATGATGGACGCCTATAAGCAGAAGGGCGCCGAGAAGGCGGCGGAAGCGGAGGCATCTGCGGAAGAGGCTGCGGAGACGGCCGGGGAGACCGTCACGGCGGAAGAGACCATCACAGCGGAAGCGGATATCGAGGACGCCTCCGAGGAAGCCGCGGAGGAGACTGTGGCGGCAGACGCGGAGCCGGCTGCGGAAGATGATACCGGGTTCGTGGTGGAAGACGCGGAGGAGACGGCGCAGGCGATCGAAGCGGAGGAGAGCCTCGGGAAGAAGACCGGAGACGAGGTCTGACACAGGAGACAGAGCACCGGCAGGAGCTTAGAGCATGCAGAACGCCTTCAATTTTATACAGCATAATCTGCTTGAACTGCATATGCCTGCTTTTCAGTGGAGCGACGCGCTGGAGATCCTGGTGATCGCTTTCCTGATCTATCATATTCTGCGCTGGCTGAGAAATACACGGGCATGGACGATGATGCGGGGCCTCACTGTCGTGGGGGCTCTCATTGTCGTCGCCGCGCTCTTCGGCATGACGACGATCCTGTGGATCGTGCAGAACGTCATGCAGATCGCCGTCATTGCCCTGATCATCATTCTGCAGCCCGAACTGCGCAGCGCGATCGAAGAACTGGGACAGAAGGATCTTCTCAGTTCTTTGTTCCGTATTGATACCCGGCGGCAGACCGTCGAGCGCTTCTCGGACAAGACCGTGAACGAGATCGTCCGCGCCAGCGTCCAGATGGCGAAGGCCTGCACAGGCGCCCTGATCGTCATCGAACAGACGACGCCCCTCAACGAGATCGAGCGGACCGGCATCGCGGTGGACGGACTGGTGACGAGCCAGCTGCTGGTCAATATTTTTGAGAAGAACACGCCCCTGCACGACGGCGCGGTCATCGTGCGCGGCGACAGGGTGGTGTCGGCGACCTGCTACCTTCCCCTCTCCGAGACACGCATGGACAAGGAGCTGGGAACACGCCACAGAGCCGGCGTCGGCGTCTCGGAAGTCTCGGACGCCCTGACCATCATCATATCGGAAGAGAACGGCAAGATCAGTCTGGCCTACCGCGGCGCGCTCACCAGGAACGTGGACGCGGACCATCTGCGCGCGCGCCTTGTCACGCTCCAGAAGAAGGAGGCGGCCGCCGCCGGACGCAGGAGCCTTCTGGACAGGCTGCTCTATACAGACAGGAGGGGCCGCGATGGAGAATAGACGATTCCGCCTGTTTAACAACTGGAGACTGAAACTGGCTTCGCTCGCGATCGCGGCGGCGCTGTGGCTGATGGTCAACAACTATCATGACCCGCTCACCACGAGGCAGTACACGGACATCCCGCTGCGCGTCGTCCACGCGGAGACGCTCGCGGAGAACGGACAGACCTACATGATCGACGAGGAGGCCGAGACTATCCCGTCCGTGCGCCTGACCGCCAAGCGGTCGGTGGTGGACACCCTGTCCTCCGACAACATCATCGCGACGGCGGACCTGAACAATATCTCCCCGGACGGAAAGGTGCCCGTCACCTATTCGGTGAACCGGTACAGTGACAGCGTGGATGAGATCCGCGGCAGCGTGTCCTATGTGGATGTGACGATCGAGGACATCCAGTCCGCGACATTTATGCTCGAGACGGACACAGTCGGCACGGTCGGGGACGGATATGTGCTCAGCACGATCACGCTGGAGCAGAACCAGATCCGGGTCACCGGCCCGGAGTCCATCGTACAGCAGATCACGCGCGCGGCAGTGGTCCTGGACCTGAACGGGGCGAGCGGCACGATCAGCACCAACCTGGACATCCGCCTCTATGATGAGGACGGGGACGAGATCCCCCTGAGCAGCCATCTGACCGCGAACATCGACCGCGTGCTGGTGCGCGCGGAGGTGCTGCCGACCAAGGCAGTGCGCGTCACCGCCTCGATCAAGGGGCAGCCGGCGTCCGGCTACCGGGTCGGCACGGACATCACGATCGAGCCGGGCACAGTGACGATCTCCGGAAGGCGGGCGGTCCTCGACGCGGTCACCGAGCTCGCGATCCCGGAGGAGATGCTGAACGTGAGCGGCCTCAAGACGAATCTGTCCCGCACCGTCAATGTGCAGGAGATCCTTCCGGAAGGCGCCGCACTTGTCGACCCGGAGCACGAAGGGACGGTCCGTGTGACGGTGGAGATCGTCAAGGCGCCGTCGCTGGAGGAGTCGGCAGAGAAGAGCGAAGAGGAGTGACCGGTACGCTGCAGACGCTGAGCACATGGCCGTCGAAGACCTGTGTCCCCGCGGACAGAATTGTGTCCTCGAGGCGGATCGCCTCTCCCCGCTGAAGCGGCAGGGCATCCAGCTTCCTGGGATCGCGGTGCAGGCCGGTGCCGACGGCTTTCAGAGCGCTCTCTTTGAGCGTCCATAATGTGAAGAATCGGAGGACGGGATCGGAAGAACCGTCCTCTTCCGCGTCTGCCGCCCATGCATACTCCTCCGGGAGGAGCAGCCCGCGCATCCGCCGGAGGGGGAGCGGGCGGATCAATTCGATGTCGACCCCGACGGGAGCCCCTTCCGCCGCGTCGGGGGAAGACGGGCAGGGGATCTCCTGAAAGACCGGATCCGCGGGGAGCGGGACGTCCGTGTTCACCGCCAGGACCGCATAGCGCCCGCTGTGGGACAGGCTGAAAGGGGGACGGCCTTCCGCCGCAGGCTTGCCGAACGGGCCCGGAGCCAGCACGGATTCGTCCGGGATCCCGAGAGGACCCAGCAGAAGATGACCGGCAGCCAGGCAGAGCAGCCGGTCTTTTATACTGCGCATCCGGAGGGCGCGCGCGTGGCGGGAGGGGAGACGTTCCTGCACGGCGCTCTCTCCCAGAGCGGCGGCATTTTCGACGGAAAGTGTGTAGATGCGGACCAAGCGGACCTCCTTCATCCGACGGATGATTTCGTTTCGGAAACAGTATACACCGGTTCGAAAGATGGTGTACAATGAATAAAAGGCCATTTCATACCGGAAGGGAGGAAATTATGAACCTGCTTGGAATACTTCTGAAACTGATGATGTCGCAGTCTTCCGTCGGGTCTGTCTCCGGCAAGACCGGTCTGTCCGAGAAACAGATCAAACAGCTGATGATGATCGCGATCCCCCTGCTGCTCAAGTATCTGACCAACAATGCGTCGCAGGGAAGCGGCGCGTCGTCCCTCCTCAGCGCCCTCGCCCAGCACACGAACAAGAACAGCATGGATATCCAGCTGAAGGACGCGGACGAAGAGGACGGCTCCAGGATCATCGGACACATTCTCGGCGGAGACCAGGAGAAGGTCACGAAGGATCTCTCCGCGCAGACGGGGATCGATCCCAAGATGATCGCAAAGGTGCTGGCGATCCTCGCTCCCGCGCTTCTGAGCGGGCTCTCCGCCGCTACGACGACGACGGCAGCGAAGCCGCAGCAGGCGCAGGCCGCGCCGACGTTCTCCCTTTCGGACGGTGCCGGGATCTTCGGCTCGCTCCTGGGACTCGGCAAGGAGGAGAAGGAGGAGCCGCAGCCGCAGCCGCAGGTCCTTTCGCTCGGTGGGAATGCGTCGGGCTATGACGGGACCGCCCTTCTGCAGATGCTGCTCGGCGCGATGAAGTGATCTTCGCACCGCCGTGAAGGCCGCCCGACGGCCGCACACAGACCGATATGCAGGAAACTGCCGCACTATGCATGCATAGGCGGCAGTTTTTATGCATATTCAGAAAAACAGGCAGGACATCAACAGCACAGATGCTGTCAAAATGGCAAAAAAATAAATTGAATTATTATGTATAAATCCTTATAATCTGTAGTAATTGACGATCGTACAGTCGTTTATTCAGTAGGCCGCCGGTTTTATTCATGGCAGTTTCCTGCCGCAGCATAGGGGAGATAGAATGCCTGCTCAGAAGTACGTCGAAATTTACAGGGAACTGAAAGAGATGATCGAGGAGGGGCGATATCCGGCGGAGACATGCATCCCGACGGAATACGCGCTTGTCGATCGGTATAAGTGTTCACGCAATACGATCCGCCGGGCGATCCATCAGCTCCAGGAGATCGGATACGTGCAGAGTATCCACGGGAAGGGCGTCGTGGTCATCTACCGCAAGGACTACGACCATGTGCAGCAGACCACCGACAGGATCGAGAGCTCCACGGCTTACTACAGCCGCAGGAACACCAGGACGGAGGTCCAGGTGCTGGAGCTCCGACATTACCGCGCAGGGGAGCAGGAGACCGCGATGGGGTTCCGGAAGGACCAGCGGCTCTGCTTCGTCAAGAGGCTCCGGTTCGTAGAGGGAACCGCCGACGCGATCGAGTGCGCCTGGTTCCCGGAGGAGAAGGTGAAAGGGATCACCACGGAGATCGCGCAGAACTCGATCTATGAGTACATCGGGGGCGTTCTCGGACAGAAGATCATCTCCTCCAAGCGGCAGATCACCGTGGATGTCGCCACGGAGGATGACCTCCGGTACCTGGATCCCGCCCCGGCGAACTGCCTCGGCGTGATCACGAGCCGGTCCTTCAACGCGGACGGCGCGATGATCGAATATTCCCAGATGCGGAAGGTGCCGCAGACTTTTGTATACAGCACGATTGCAAGACAGCAGAAACTGAAATGAACTGCCGGACCGCGGGAGCTGCAGCGTCCGGTCCGCAGAACCACCTGATCATTTATGCATTATGACTTCGCCCCCCTGGAGGGGATCACCGGCTGGGTGCTGCGAGGCGTCCACCGCAGACACTTCCCCGAGGCGGACCGCTATTTCACACCGTTTGCGGTCGCCAATCAGACGAGGAACTTCAAGACGAAAGAATGGGAGGACCTGGATCCCCGGCACAACGAGGGCGTACCGGTCGTCCCGCAGATCCTGGCGAACCGCGCGGATGAATTTCTCTGGGCAGCAGAGGAGATCCGCGCGCTCGGCTATCCGGAGGTCAACCTGAACCTGGGCTGTCCGGTGCCGATGATCGCCCGCAAGCACAAAGGTTCCGGCATGCTTGCGGATCCGGAGGAACTGGACCGCCTGCTGGACGGGATCTTCGAAGGTCTCGCGAAGGCCGGCGGGCCGCGCCTGTCGGTCAAGACCCGGCTCGGAACGGAGGATTTCGGGAAGACGGACCGCCTCATGGAGATCTACCGGAAGTATCCTCTCACAGATCTGATCATCCACCCGCGCACACAGAGAGATATGTACAGAGCGCCTGCGGATCCCGCGATGTTCTCGCGGGCTCTTTTGTCATACGGACAGGCGCAGGGAGCGTGTAAGCCTGCGGACCTGTATTACAACGGTGACCTGCGGACGGCTGCCGACTGCGCCGGGATCCGGGAGCGATTTCCCGCGATCGCGGGGGTCATGCTGGGAAGAGGCCTGCTGGCGGATCCCGCCCTGATCCGGGAAGCCAGGGGCGGCGCGCCGCTCGGAAGGGAGGAGCTGCGGGACTACCACAGGGATCTCCTGCAGGCGATGCGGGAGACGCTTCCGGGGGACGCCGTGACGATCGGCCGGATGAAGGAGCTCTGGCTGTATCTCGGGGAGAACTTCCCCGGCGGGGACTGGTACCTGAAAGAGATCCGGAAAGCGGGAAATATGACGGCCTACGAGGCGGCGGTGCGGAGCCTGTTCGTGAACGTGCCGTTCCGGGCGGCCGGCTCAGTTTTCCCGCAGGTATAATTGACAAAAACAGGTCCCTGCCGCTAATATGGAGGAGCAGCAGGAGACGTCGCAGCGGAAGCTGCAGTGAAAGAACGGAGCGAGTATGAAAGAACAGAAGAAACTGGTCGCCGAGATCACCTCGATGGAGGAGGATTTCGCGCAGTGGTATACGGACGTTGTCATCAAGGCGGGACTGATCGCCTATTCTCATATCAAAGGGTTCATGGTCTATAAGCCCGCGGGCTACGCCCTCTGGGAGGCGGTGCAGAAGTATCTGGACGCGCGCTTCAAGGCGGTCGGCGTCGAGAACGTCTACCTGCCCATGATGATCCCGGAGAGCCTCCTGAACAAGGAAGGGGACCTGGTGAAGGGCTTCGCGCCGGAGGTGGCCTGGGTCACGCACGGCGGCAGCGAGGAGCTGCAGGAGCGGATCTGTGTGCGTCCGACCTCCGAGACCCTCTTCTGCGATTTCTACCGGGATGAGATCCACTCCTACAGAGACCTGCCGAAGGTCTACAACCAGTGGTGCAGCGTCGTCCGCTGGGAGAAGGAGACCCGTCCTTTCCTCCGCTCCAGGGAGTTCATGTGGCAGGAGGGCCATACCGCCCACGCCACGGCCGAGGAGGCGGAAGCCAGGACGCAGCAGATGCTGAACGTCTACGCCGACTTCTGCGCGGAGGATCTCGCGATCCCGACCATCAAGGGCCAGAAGACCGACAAGGAGAAGTTCGCCGGCGCCGTCGCCACGTACACGATCGAGGCGCTGATGCACGACGGACGCGCGCTGCAGAGCGGCACCAGCCACGACTTCGGCAGCGACTTCGCGGAAGCATACGATATCACGTTCACGGACAAGGACAATAAGCTCAAGCACGTCTACCAGACGTCCTGGGGTCTGTCCACGCGCATCATCGGCGCGCTGATCATGGTGCACGGCGACGATTCCGGTCTGGTACTGCCGCCCAGGATCGCCCCCACGCAGGTCATGATCATCCCGATCCAGCAGCGCAAGGCCGGCGTTCTGGAGAAGGCGCGCGAACTGGCGCAGGAGCTCTCCGATTTCCGCGTCAAGGTGGACGAGACGGACAAGAGCCCGGGCTTCAAGTTCGCGGACCAGGAGATGCGCGGTATCCCGCTGCGTATCGAGATCGGTCCCCGCGACATCGAGAACGGCAAGTGCATCGTCGTGCGCAGGGACAGCGGCGAGAAGACCGAGGTCGCCCTCAGCGAGCTGAAGGAGACGATCGGCAGGCTCCTGCCGCAGATCCAGCAGGATATGTACGACCGCGCGAAGGCGCACCTGGAGGCGCACACCTACGAGGCACCGGACAGGGAGACCTTCGAGAAGCTGTTCGCGGAGAAGAGCGGCTTCGTCAAGGCGATGTGGTGCGGCGACCGCGCCTGCGAAGAGGCGATCAAGGAGCAGATGGGCGTGAGCAGCCGCTGCATGCCGTTCGAGCAGGAGCATATCGCGGACACCTGCGTCTGGTGCGGGAAGAAAGCGAAGAAGATGGTGTACTGGGGCCGCGCGTACTGATACAGGCGCGCCGGATCCGGATCACGGAAGAGCACAGCAGGCCGGGCTGCGGCGGAGAGCCGCGGTCCGGCATGTTTATTCACGGCAGGCAGAAAGGAATCGTGCGGGAAAGGAGGCGCGGCATGACGAAGGACAGACAGATACAGATCGACCTTCCGCGGGACGTGCGGGAGATCCTCGCCGCGCTGCGCAGCGCCGGCTATGAGGCGTTCGCGGTCGGCGGGTGCGTCCGGGACAGCCTCCTCGGAAGGATCCCGGACGACTGGGACATCACGACCTCCGCCTCCCCGCAGGAGGTGAAGCAGGTCTTCCGCAGGACGGTCGACACCGGGCTGCAGCACGGCACGGTGACGGTCCTGCAGAGCGGGACCGGCTACGAGGTGACGACCTACCGCGTGGACGGAAACTACTCGGACGGGCGGCACCCGGACAGTGTGACGTTCACGAGGAGCCTGGCCGAGGACCTGTGCAGGCGGGATTTCACGATCAACGCGATGGCCTACGCGCCGCAGGAAGGCCTCGTGGACCTGTTCGGCGGCAGGCAGGACCTGGCGGACGGCGTGATCCGCGCCGTCGGCGAGCCGGAGAGACGGTTCTCGGAGGACGCCCTCCGCATGATGCGCGCGGTGCGGTTCTCCGCGCAGCTCGGCTTCTCGATCGCCCCGGAGACCTTTGCGGCGATCCGGGAGCTGGCGCCGACCTTGGCGAGGGTCAGCGCGGAGAGAATCCGGGTGGAACTGGTCAAGACCCTGCTCTCGACGCACCCGGAGCGAATCAGGGAGATGTATGAGGCGGGGCTCACGGCGGTCTTTCTCCCCGAGCTGGACGCCTGCATGCGCGTGCCGCAGAACCATCCGCACCACGTCTACACGGTGGGGGAGCATATCCTGCGCAGCGTCTGTGCCGTGCGGGCAGACACCGTGCTGCGTCTCACGATGCTGCTGCACGACATCGGCAAGGCGCAGACGAGGACGACCGATGAGAACGGGACCGACCACTTCTACGGACACGCGGAGCGGTCGGCGGAGATGGCGCAGGAGATCCTCCGGCGCCTCCGCTTCGACAACGAGACGCGGGAGAAGACTGTGCGGCTCGTGCAGGCCCACGACCGGATGATCGCACAGACGCCGGCGGCCGTCCGGAAGGCGGCGGCGAAGATCGGCCCGGACCTGTTCCCGCTGCTCCTGGAGGTCAAGGAGGCGGATCTGGCCGCCCAGAGCGACCACTGCCGCGAGGAGAAGGCGGAGGCCATCCGCGCGGTCCGCAGCCTCTACGAACAGATCCTCGCGGACGCGGACTGCCTGACGCTGAAGGATCTGGCCGTGAACGGAAGCGACCTGATCCGCGACGGGGCAAGGCCGGGACCCGGTCTCGGAAAGATACTTGGGGCCCTGCTGGAGGAAGTGCAGGAGGAACCATCCCGTAACACGAGAGCGTATCTCCTCGCCCGCGCGAGGGAACTGCGCGGCATGTCCCGAGACCCCGGAAATGCGTGAGAATTTCGAAACTTTTTAGGGTTTCCGCCGGGTTTCTGCAGGGCGTGAATGTTGACAAAGGGTGTCACTCGTTATAAAGTATTTTTGACACTGAAAAAAGAGGTTACACGGTAGGTATGGAGGTTTAAAAAATGAATAAGACTGAGATCATTGCAGCCGTTGCAGAGAAGGCCGGGCTGTCCAAGAAGGATTCTGAGAAGGCGCTGAAGGCGTTCACCGATACTGTTGCCGAGGAACTCGCGAAGGGTGAGAAGGTGCAGATCGTCGGTTTCGGCACTTTCGAAGTGAGTGAGAGACCTGCAAGAGACGGCCATGATCCCCGCACTGGCGCGCCTATGTTTATCCCGGCTTCCAAGTCTCCCAAGTTCAAGGCCGGCAAGGCCCTGAAGGAAGCGCTCAACTGAGACGGATCAGGGATTTCGGATGATAACAGCGCAGCCCGGAGCTAGCTCCGGGCTGTATCCTTATCCGGGGACTGCCCCGGACCGACAGAGTATGAGACTGGACAAATATCTGAAAGTATCGAGACTGATCAAGAGACGCACGGTCGCCAACGAGGCCTGCGACGCAGGGCGCGTGACGCTCAACGGCAAGGTCGCGCGCGCCTCCGCGGAGGTGAAGCCCGGCGACGTGATCGGCATCTCCTTCGGAGACAGAGAGACGCGGGCCGAGGTGCTCCTTGTGCAGGACAACGTCCGCAAGGAGGCGGCCGGAGAGATGTTCCGCTATCTCTGAGAAGGGCGGAGGTCCACGCACCGGCATATCCGGAAGAATGAGGTAAGAGCTTGAAGCAGGATGCGGGTTCGCTGAACAGACAGAACAGAGTGAGCATGTTCCTGGCATTTCTGGTGGTGGTGATCATGATGGTCGCGGTCGCCGGAAGCAGTCTGGGACTGTACCGGAAGCTGCGCGAGAACAAGGCGCGCAAGGTGCAGCTGCAGGAAGAGATCCTCAAGGAGCAGGAACGGGCGGAGCAGATCGAGGAGTACCGGCATTTCACCCGCACGAATGAGTTCATCGAGCAGATCGCGCGGGATAAGCTCGGCCTGGTCAAGGAGGGCGAGGTCATCTTCCGGGAGGAGGGGACCCGCTAGGCGGGCGGTAACGGAATGCAGAGACGCATTGAGAGATGGATGAGGACGCACGGACTGGTGCGGTCAGGAGACAGGGTGCTTGCAGCCGTCTCCGGCGGCGCGGATTCCGTGTGTCTTCTTTATATTCTCGCGGAGCTCAGCCGCAGGGGAGAGATCGGACTGCGCGCGGCGCATATCCACCACGGCCTCCGGGAGACCGCGGACAGGGACAGCGCATTCGTGGAGCAGCTCTGCGCACAGCTGGGAGTCCCCTGTGAGACGCGCCGCGTAGATGTGCCGGCACACGCCGCCGCGGACGGGACAGGCATCGAGGAGACCGCCCGCCTGCTCCGCTACCGCGCGCTGGAGGAACTCTGTGAGGCATGGGAGAGGTCGGAAGGACCGGAAGGGCCGCCGGTGAAGATCGCGGCCGCCCACCACAGGGAGGACCAGGCGGAGACGGTGCTGTTCAGGCTCTGCCGCGGGAGCCGTCTCGCGGGCGCTGCGGGCATGCAGCCGTCCTCCGGGCGGATCATCCGGCCCCTCCTGGAGTGCACGAGAGAGGAGATCGAGGCGTACCTGACCTCTCGCGGGGCCTGCTGGTGCGAGGACGAGACGAACGAGGACACACGGTACGCGCGCAATTATCTCCGCAGGGAGATCCTGCCGGCGCTGACGGAGCACATCAATGCGGAGACAGGCCTGCACCTGGCGCAGTTCGCACAGGAGGCGGCGGAGACCGAGGCCTACCTGCGGCAGCAGACGGAGGAGGCGATGCGGCGGTGCCGCACCGGAGGCAGTCCTGACAGCCCTGCAGCGGCGGATGCGGACGGCGCGCCTCCGGCGCAGGAGATCCGTGTCGGACAGCTGCTGCGGGAAGCCCCCCTCCTGCAGAGACGTGTTCTCTATGCGCTGCTCGCAGAGGCGGCGGGGAGGAAGAAGGACCTCACGGCGCTTCACGTGCAGGCCCTGCAGAGACTCTGCGCGGCGGGCGGGAGCGGCTCGCTGGACCTTCCGTACGGCCTGCGCGCCGTGAAGGAATATGACTCGCTGCGGATCCTCCGCGGAGGGGAGACGGATGCGGCGGCGCAGCGGGAGGCAGAAAGCGCGGGAGAGAGTTTTCTCCTGCCCCTGTCCGCGGACAGGTACCGGATGCGCGTGCTCACGGCGGAGCAGTTCTGCGGGGAGACAGGGACCGGCAGCCTCCGGACGGCATCCCCGCCGGAAAACAAGTATACGAAATGGCTGGATTATGATAAAATAGCTTCGCTTCCGACACTGCGCACCCGGCTTCCCGGGGACCGGATCGGCATGGAACCGGCGGGGGGCAGGGCAGAAGCGGACGGCTGCGTCTACAAGAGCCTCGCGAGGCTCATGATCGACGCGAAGATCCCGGCATCCGTCCGGGACAGAGTCGTCCTGCCGGCTTCCGGACGGGAGATCCTGTGGGTCCCCGGACAGCGGATCCACGCCGGCATGAAGGTCGGGGCGCAGACGAGACGGATCCTGGAGATCTCGCTCCGCGCGCCGCAGACGCCGTCGGCAAGTGAACAGACTATGGAGGGATAAGATGAAAGAAACGATCGAAGTGCTCATTCCGGAGGAGGAAGTTGATGCGAAGATCCGTGCGCTCGGCGCGCAGATCTCCAAGGATTACGAGGGCAGGCAGGTCCACCTGGTGGGCGTCCTGAAAGGCGCCGCTTTCTTCATGTGCGAACTGGCCAAGCGCATCACCGTGCCGGTCTCCATGGACTTCATGTCGGTCTCCAGCTACGGATCCTCCACCAAATCGAGCGGCATCGTGCGGATCGTGAAGGACCTGGACGAGCCCCTGGAGGGCAAGGACGTGCTGGTCGTCGAGGACATCGTGGACTCCGGGCGCACCGTCAATTACCTGACCGAGCTCTTCAAGGACCGCATGGCGAAGTCGATCCGCTACTGCACGCTTCTGGACAAGCCGGAGCGGCGCGTCGTGGACCTGGACATGGACTACGTCGGCTTCGAGATCCCGGACAAGTTCGTCGTCGGGTACGGGATGGACTATGACCAGAGATACAGGAACCTGCCGTATATCGGTGTGGTCCGTTTCACGGAGGACTGATCCGGAGGTGCTTTTTGGATAACAGGTTTTCAGGGAACAATCGGAGTTACCTGCTCCCGCTGCTGGTGCTGGTGCTGTTCATGATGGTCTTCTCCCCTCTGCTGCGGAATTCCCTTTCCACGCAGAAAGAGGCGTACACGTCGGAATCCTTCCGGAAACAGGCGGAGAGCGGGGAGATCGAGAGCATCCGGATCACACCGAACCGGTACAACGACACCGGCTACGCGGTGATCGTCACGACCGGCGGGGACCGGGAGACACTGTATGTGACGGACGTCAAGGCCTTTGAAGTCGCCGCCGCGGATTACGGGATCGTCCCGACCGTGACGGATATCCCGGGGGACGGCTCTTTTCTCACGAATGTACTGCCTATGCTGCTCACCGTCGCGGTGTGCATGTTCTTCTTCTATCTGCTGATGAACCAGAGCATGGGCGGCGGCGCCAACGCGCGGATGATGAACTTCGGCAAGAGCAAGGCCCGCCTCACCGGCAGCACGAACGTGACGCTGAAGGACGTCGCGGGACTGGATGAGGAGAAGGAGGACCTGGAGGAGATCATCGATTTCCTGAAGGATCCGGGCAAATATACGAAAGTCGGCGCGAGGATCCCCAAAGGTGTCCTGCTGGAGGGTGCCCCCGGCACCGGCAAGACGCTCCTGGCCAAGGCCGTCGCGGGCGAGGCGGGCGTCCCGTTCTTCTCGATCTCCGGCTCGGACTTCGTGGAGATGTTCGTCGGCGTCGGCGCGTCCCGTGTCCGCGACATGTTCGACGAGGCCAAGAGGAACGCGCCCTGCATCGTCTTCATCGATGAGATCGACGCCGTCGCCAGAAGGCGCGGCACCGGCCTCGGCGGTTCCCACGACGAGCGCGAGCAGACGCTCAACCAGCTGCTCGTGGAGATGGACGGCTTCGGCGTGAACGAGGGCATCATCGTCATGGCGGCGACCAACCGGGTGGATATCCTGGATCCCGCCATCCTGCGCCCCGGCCGTTTCGACCGGAAGATCTCCGTCGGACGCCCGGACGTCAAGGGCAGGGAGGAGATCCTGCGCGTGCATGCGCGGCGCCGCTCCATGGGAGACGACGTCGACCTGCAGGAGATCGCCAGGACCACGGCCGGCTTCACCGGCGCGGACCTCGAGAATCTCCTGAATGAAGCTGCGATCGGCGCGGCCAGGGCGGACAGACAGTTCGTGACGCAGGCGGACATCCGGGAGGCCTTCATCAAGGTCGGCATCGGCCGGGAGAAGAAGAGCCACATCATCTCCGACGAGGAGAAGCGGATCACGGCCTTCCACGAGACCGGCCACGCGATCCTCTTCCACGAGCTGCCGAACGTCGGCAAGGTCTATACGATCTCCGTCATTCCGACCGGCATGGGCGCCGGCGGCTACACGATGCAGCTGCCGGAGAAGGACCGGATGTACATGACCCGCGGCAGGATGCTGGAGGAGATCATGGTGAGCCTGGGCGGACGCATCGCCGAGGAACTCGTGCTCGACGACATCACGACCGGCGCCTCGGCGGACATCAAGCAGGCGACCGGCATCGCGAGACAGATGGTGACCCGCTACGGCATGTCCCCGGCGATCGGCACGATCAACTACGAGTCCGGGGGAGAGGACGTCTTCCTCGGCTACGACCTGGGACATGAGGCGCGCTACAGCGAGCTCATGAGCGGGGAGATCGACAAGGAAGTGAACCGGATCATCCGCGAGTGCTATACGAAGGCGCGGGAGATCATCGAGGCGAACCGGGACGTGCTCGACCGGACCGCCGCGCTCCTGATGGAGAAGGAGAAGGTCACGGGCGAAGAGTTCGACGCCCTTTTCGATGAGATCAAGGCACAGCGCCAACAGGAGGCGAAGGAGGACTGACCGGACAGCAGCCGGCGCCCTGCGGCGCCGGAGACATCACATCCTGCAGGAAATGCTGCCGGCATCTGCCGGCGGGGGGCCTGCGGGATGCTGTCGTTATTTGCGGGTCACAGAATGAGACAGGACGGTAGGAACGATTGAACGGATCAGACAGCAGAGGCGTCGGAAGCGCGCGCTACATACAGATGACGGAGACGCCGGTCCCGCAGCTGATCAACCGGCTGGCGGTGCCCACGATCATCAGCATGCTCGTGACGGGCATCTACAACACCGCGGACACCTTCTTCGTGGGACGGATCTCCACGCAGGCGACGGCGGCGGTGGGGCTCGCATTTTCGGTGATGGCGGTGATCCAGGCGCTGGGGTTCATGTGCGGCCACGGATCCGGCAATTACCTGTCGCGGATGCTCGGGGCGGGGAAGCAGCGGGAAGCGGACGAAATGGCGTCCACGGGCTTCGCGCTGGCGCTCATCATCGGCGCGGTGACGGCTGCGGCCGGCATCCTGCGTCTGGAGGACCTCTGCAGACTGATCGGCGCCACGGAGACGACGATGGCGGACTGCAAGAGCTACCTGCGGATCATCCTGCTGGGCGCGCCCTTCATGACCGGGCAGTTCGTGATCAACAATCAGCTGCGCTTCCAGGGGAGCGCCATGTACGCGATGGTCGGCCTGCTGTGCGGCGCCGTCATGAATATCGGCCTGGACCCGCTGCTGATCTTCGTCTTCGGGATGGGGACCGCCGGCGCGGCGGTCGCCACGGTCTGCGGGCAGGCTGTCAGCTTCCTGGTACTGCTGATCGGCAGCTCCAGAGGGGAGAACATCCACCTGCGCCTCAGGGACGTGCGGCTGAATGCCCACTACATCGGGGAGATCCTCAACGGCGGCCTTCCCTCGCTGTTCCGGCAGGGACTGGCGGCCGCGGCGACGATGCTGCTCAACAAGGCGGCCGGGAGCGCGGGCGGCGACGCGGCGATCGCGGGCATGTCCGTCGTGACCAGGATCCTGATGCTGACCAGCTCCGCGATGATCGGCTTCGGCCAGGGCTACCAGCCGGTGTGCTCCTTCAACTACGGGGCCGGCCTGACGGGAAGGGTGAAGGAAGGCTTCTTCTACTGCATCAGACTGGGGACGGTGTTCCTCGCGGCGATGGCGGCCCTGTGCATCGGGTTCGCGCCGCGGATCGTCGCGGTCTTCCGGGATGACCCGGAGGTCATTGCGGTGGGCACGAGCGCCCTGCGCTGGCAGGCGGTTGCCCTGCCGCTTCTGTGTACGACCGTCATGACCAACATGATGCTGCAGTCCATGGGCAAAGGCATGAAGGCATCGATCACCTCCTCGGCGCGCAACGGGATCTTCTTCATCCCGCTGATCCTGATCCTCCCGCGGCTCTTCGGGCTGGCGGGCGTGGAGATGACGCAGGCGTGGGCGGATGTGCTCTCGTTCCTGCTGGCCGTGCCGATGGCCCGGTCGGAGCTGCGACTTATGGAATGACCCGCGGCGGACAGACCCGCGGAGGAAGGTATATAGAGATGGAACAGAACGGACCGGACAGACAGGACCATATCGTGCGCGCATATGCGGCGGACGCGCAGGTGCGCGCCTTCGCCGTGACGGGAAGGGACCTGACGGAGCAGGCGAGACTGGCCCACGGGACCAGCGCCACGGCGACCGCTGCCCTGGGCAGGACCATGTGCGGCGCGCTGATGATGGCGGACATGCTCAAGTCCGCGGAGGACCTGCTGACGATCAAGATCGACGGGGACGGCCCGCTCGGCGGGATCGTGGTCACCGCTGACAACCAGGGGCACGTCAAAGGCTATGTGCACCACCCGGAGGCGGATCTTCCGGAGCGGACGCCCGGACATCTGGACGTCGGCGGCGCCGTCGGCCGGGGAACACTGACCGTGATCCGCGACCTGGGCCTCAAGGACCCCTATATCGGCCAGATCGCGCTGCGCAGCGGCGAGATCGCGGAGGATCTCACCTACTACTACGCGGAGTCGGAACAGATCCCCTCGACGGTCGGTCTCGGCGTGCTCGTGGGGACGGACCTGTCGGTGCTGCAGGCGGGCGGTTTCGTCGTGCAGCTCATGCCCGGGGCGGGAGAAAATGTGATCGCGAAGCTGGAGCAGAACCTGCGGGCGCTGCCTTCCGTGACGGAGATGCTCTCCGCCGGGGAGACGCCCACTTCGATGCTCGGGAAGGTCCTGGAGGGCCTGGATCCGGTCTTCACGGAGAGAATTCCCGCTTCTTTCTCCTGCAACTGCAGCAGGGAGAGGTGCGAGAAGGGGCTGATCCTGCTCGGGCCGGACGAGCTGCGGAGCCTCATCGAGGAGGACCGGGACGTGGAGATGGCCTGCCAGTTCTGCGGCCGGAAATATGTTTTCACCAGGGAGGACCTGGTGCGGATGCTTCCGAAGGCGCAGCCTGTCAGCAGGGACACCCTGCGGGACGAGGGGGAGGCGCTTCATTGACAACCCTGATCGCGCGGGCGTATAAATAATTTGTACTGCCCTGACAGGGGCAGATCTGCAAATACTGAGGGATCGAGGACGAAGACGAAATGATCTGTATGAATTGCCAATCGAAACTGCCGGACAACGCCGAGATCTGCAGCCACTGCGGCGCGGTGGTCCGGATCCGTCCGCAGGACAGGCTCGAGGATGCGCAGCAGATCGAGGCGCTCAAAAAGGTCTCGGAGATGATGCGCCGCAGAAGGACGGCGGAGGCAGAGGCGTCTGCGACCCCGGAGGAAGAGAGACCGTCGGAGACCCTGCCGGAGGATGCGGCGTTCCCGGAGACGGAAACTGCCGCGGCGGAGGAACTGCCCGCAGCAGAGGAACTGCCTGCAGCTGCGGAGGAAATGACCGCGGCAGAG
>DFIR01000078.1:0-20519 GCA_002372815.1 Lachnospiraceae bacterium UBA3692 | reverse complement strand
GAGGAAATGACCGCGGCAGAGGAAACGCCTGCAGACGCGGAAGAAATGCCCGCGCATGAGGAGACACCCGCAGACGCGGAGGAGATCCCCGCAGAAGAGATCCACGTGGCAGAGGAAACAGCTGCTGACGCGGAGGAACCGGCGGCGGAGGAATCTGCGGAGGACACAGCAGAGGAATCCGCAGAAGAGAGTTCATCGGAGGAGGCCCCCGCGGAGCGGGAGTACGCCACCCCGTTCACGAAATTCCTGTGGTCGGTCGTCTATTATATCCGCGACTTCTTCGTCGCGATCGGCATGGCCTTCGTCGGCGTCTTCCGGGCGGCGGCCGCGCCTTTTACCACCGGAAGGGCACAGCGGAAGGCAGAACTCGAGCACCACTATGAGCGCCTCGAGCGCAGCCGCACCAGGAGGAAGAAGACGAACTTTGAGAAGTACATCGTCACGCTCGTGATCCTGGCCCTGATCGCCGTCTGTGCGGTGGTCTATCTTCTGAAGGACCGCGGCAGCGATCGTCAGGACACGCAGGTGCAGTACGGAACGCAGGAGGAGAGCCAGGAGTGAAGAGAGGACTGACAGCGGTACTTGCGGCGCTTGTGCTTGCCTGTGCCCTGCTCGCCGGATGCGGCGACAAGGAGGAGGCGAAGCCCGCAGGTTATACGGAGGAGGAGATCCGCGCGTACGCGGTGAACCGCTTCGGAGAAGATGTCCGCTATCTTTCTTATGAAGAGATCACGTCCGAAGGCGGCGGAGCGGTCTACCATTTCCGCTGCAGCGACGACGTGGCGTTCGATATCGTGACCGGCGTGCGGCGGGAGAGCGGCAGCGCCGGGACCCCCGGGAGGACCGTCCGGTATGTGAGCGACAACTACTGCGACAGCGTGATCCGGAGCCGGCAGGCACTGATCGGGGAGCTGATCACCGCCTACGGACTGGACGTGCGGATCAACTGGACAGGAGGAAACAGCATTCTGGGCAGTGTCTGCAGCATGCAGGTCTTTCTGGAGAATGCGGAGGAGATCGCGGAGTGCGCGTCCCTCCTGACGGATATCAACAGGGTGCTGGCCCTGCACATGTCGGACACTTCGATCTCCGGCATGCCGGCCCCGGCGGTCCGGAGCGTACAGGTCTACCTGCAGCCGGACAAGCGCCTGCCGGACGACGACACGCGCTTCAGCTGGACGAGCAGCGCCTACCGCGTCTTCTACCGGATCGGCGAGGTGGCTTTCACCTCCAACGGGGAGGAACTGGACACGGCGGCGGTGACGGAACAGCTCACCAACGACTACGTGGACAGAGCCAAGATCCTAGGGAGAAAATATTACGACCCCGGCGACACGCTCTGGAGCAAGTACCCGGCCCCGGTCCTTCGCGTCACGAAGATCGGCGAAACGGACGTCTCGGACTCCGGTGTCTTTCAGCTGGAATATGACCGGGTCGGAGGCGAGTACTGGATGAAGACGCTGGACCCCTGCCAGGATTTTGACGGCGGTCCTTATGAATATGAGGGAAGAGGCACCTTCGCCCGCTTCGTGGAGGATCTGGGCGGACTGTATTTTCCCGGGACGTGGAGGGCGTCGTGGAGCATCGACGGCTCGGAGTGGACCGCACAGCTGGTGCTCAGGGAGACGGAAGCCACACCTTACGCTTTCGGGAGACTGCAGCTGATCTGTGACAACACGGCGCAGACCCTCTCGGACGTGCCTGCGCAGCTCGTCCGGGGCGGCAGCGGCGGCAGCACGAACGCCGGCTCCAACGGCACCGTCAGCGGCCGCGCCTACAACCTGAAGGACCTGCAGATGCTCCTGCACGTGGACTGCGAGATCGACCAGGAGAAGCGCACGGCCGTCTTCGTGAAGTCCGCCCCGCCGGAGACGGAGGAGGAGACGGAAGAGGGCACAGAGGAAGGCTCGGAGGAAGAGACCGGAGAAAGGCAGAAATAGTGAAGACAGGACTGGTAATGGAAGGCGGCGCCATGCGCGGACTGTTCACCGCGGGCGTCACGGACGTGATGATCGAGAGAGGTCTGACCTTCGACGGCGCCATCGGCGTTTCGGCCGGCGCGGTGTTCGGCTGCAACTTCAAGTCGCGCCAGAACGGCCGGTGCCTCCGCTACAATATGAAATACGGGAAGGACAGGAACTACTGCAGTTTCTACTCCCTGCTGACCACGGGCAATATTTACGGGACGGAGCTCTGCTACCGCAGGATCCCGGAGGAACTGGATCCGTTCGACACGAAGGCGTTCGAGGAGAACCCGATGCCTTTCTACGTCGTGTGCACGGACGTGCGGACGGGCCGCCCGATCTATCACCGCGTCTACAGAGGGGACCGGGAGGAGATGGACTGGTTCCGCGCGACGGCCTCCATGCCGCTCGTCTCCCGGATCGTGCGGATCGACGGGCAGCTCCTGCTGGACGGCGGGATCGCCGATTCCATCCCGCTGCGCTACTTCCAGCGCGCAGGCTATGAGAGAAATGTACTGATCCTCACGCAGCCCGCGGACTACGTGAGGCAGCCGAACAGGCTGCAGCCGGCGATCGCCGTGATGTATGCGCGCTATCCGGCTTTCGTGAAGGCTTCCGCGACGAGGCACGTGCGGTACAACCGCGACACCGCCTACATCCGCGCCGAGGCGGAGGCCGGGAGGGCCTTCGTCATTCAGCCGGCGGAGTCGCTGCACATTGCCCACACAGAGAACGACCAGGGGGAACTCCTGCGCGTCTATGAGCTCGGAAGAGCCGCGGCGGAGGAGAAGTGGGACGCTCTGTGTGCCTTTATGGAGAGAGACAGCTGACGGAACACACGCACCACGAAAGGAGGCACCCGTGAACCAGGAGACCATCTATGTGACCGGCCACAAGCACCCCGACACAGACTCTGTCGCGGCGGCGGTCGGCTATGCGTTCTATAAGCGATGCAGCGGCGTCAAGGCCGTTCCCTGCAGACTCGGACAGCTGAACGCCGAGTCCAAGTACCTGCTGAACAGGTTCGGATTCGAGGAACCGATGTTCCTGGAGGATGCGCGGGTGAAGCTCGGGGAGATCGAGCTGGACCAGCCGGTCGTGATGTACCCGGACGATACGATCTTCGAGATGATCGGCGAGATGCGCAGGACCAGCCAGAAGACCTGCTGCGTGGTGGACAGTGACAACCGCGTGCTGGGCGTCGTGACCTTCAACGACGCGGCCGTCGTCGCGATGGGCGATACCGCGGACAACCGCACCCACCTGGCGGAGGTCTCCACGGAGAATATCGCCACGGCGATCAGCGGGCAGATCATCTACCGTTCGCCGGATCTGCATCTCAACGGCCAGGTCAGCGTGATCGCGATCACCAAGGGACCGATCGATATCTTCAATGTCAGCGACAAGATCGTGATCGTCGGCGACGACCCGGAGTGCCAGCTCGAGGTCATCGAGAAGGGCGCCGGCGTGCTGATCGTCGTCCGCGCGGACGAGATCAGGGAAGACGTTCTCGCGGCCGCCAAGGCCAACAACTGCAGCGTCATGATCTCCGGGCACAAGACGATGAATACGGCCAGATACGTCTTCTTCGCACCGCCGGTCTCGCAGATCATGCACGAGAAGCCGATCTGCTACTATGACTCCGAGCTGGTCGAGGAGGTCGGCAAGAAGATCACGCGCAGCCGCTTCCGCTCCTACCCGGTCATCGACGAGCAGCACCATCTGAAGGGCCTGGTCTCGCGCTATCACGTGATGACCGCCCGCAACAAGAAGATCATCATGGTCGACCACAACGAGTTCTCCCAGTCGGTCCGCGCCATCGAGAAGGCGGAAGTGCTGGAGGTCATCGACCACCACAGGATCAGCGATTTCTCGACCAACCGCCCGGTCGCGTTCCGAAACGAGATCGTCGGCTCGAGCGCGACGATCGTGGCGACCATCTTCCGCGAGAACCAGGTGCCGATCCCGTCGAACCTGGCGGGGCTCCTGCTCGGTGCGATCCTCTCGGACACGCTGAAGTTCCAGTCCCCCACCACTACGGAGCGGGACAGACAGACCGCCAATATCCTCGCGGCACTGGCGGACCTGGACATCGACGAGTTCGCGAAGGACATGTTCACGGTGAGCTCGGACGTCCACGGCAAGACCGGGCAGGAGCTGATCAACACGGATATCAAATTCTTCAATATCGAGGGGTGCCGGACCATGATCTCCCAGGTGATCGTGCCGGACGCCGGTACGGCCGCCCTCATGGCGGAACAGATGCAGGAGGAGCTGGACATCTTCACATCCAAGAAGGATCTGGACCTCTGCGTGCTCGCCATGACCAGCATCCTGGACCACGGCTCCGTCTTCATCGCCTCCGGCGAGAAGAAGGACTGGGCCAAGGAGGCGTTCCCGGACACGGAAGGCCGGGGCTACAGCTTCCAGAAGGGCATCCTTTCGAGAAAGTCACAGATCGTCCCTGCACTGACGGCGGTCATTCAAAAGTATTCATAAGAGATCCGCGTCCCGCACCGCGGTGCACGCGATTCTGCATGGAGGGAAAATGACGGATAGAGATCTTGCATCCGGGATCACAGAGACAACGGAAGTACAGACACCTGCCGGTGTGCCGGAGAACGGCCCCGCAGGGGCAGAGACGGCAGCCGGCGGACAGCAGCCCGGTGACGGACCGGAGAATCCGGCCACGAAGCCGGTGCGCATCCGCCCGTCGGTCCTGACGGACGGCGGCGCGAAGGCAGTGCCTGCCGGAGCAGCTCCGGAGGAAACGGCAGCTCCCGCGGCGCAGAAGGCAGCTCCCGCGGCGCAGGCGGCGGAAGCCCCGCAGGAGAAGCCTGCGGACCCGCCCAGAGCGCAGCAGGCGCAGCCGGCACAGCCGGTGCAGAATGCGCCGGAAGAGGAGGAAGAGGACGAGGAGGACGCCTTCCGGATCCCGTTCGGAAGGATCTTCGCGGTGCTCCTGTTCCTGCTGGTCCTCGCGGGCTGCGGCGGATATGCCTACAAAGCGCAGCAGTATGAGAACCGCTTCTTTGAGCGGACGAGCATCAACGGCGTCGATGTCAGCGGCATGACCGCGTCACAGGCGGAGAACATCTTCGCGGAGAAGGCGGAGAACTACACCGTCGACGTCGCGTTCCGGGACGGCAGCACGGAGACGCTGACCGGCGAGGAGATGGGCTTCGGTTACGTCTCGGACGGCAGCGCGGCGCGCTATCTCGCCAGCCAGGACAAATGGCAGTGGATCTACGGCTATCTGGAGGACCGCGCCTACACCATGGCGGAGTCCTTCACCTACGACGACGCGCAGCTGGAAGCCGCGGTCCGGAGACTCCCCGAACTGCAGGCGACGCGCATGAAGGCGCCGAAAGACGCGTATATTGAGCAGAAGGACAACGGCTTCGTCATCGTCCCCGAGGAGGAGGGCGAGACCGTCAATCCTGACGTGGTCGTTGAGGCGGTGCGCGCCCAGGTGCAGCAGGATGCCCTGCGGATCTCCGGCGAGGCTGTGAATACGGACCGGAAGGAAGGCGAAGTGCAGAAGGCTGCCGCCGTGATCAATGTGGCGGAGCTGGAGAACGCCTACGCGGAGCCCGCCGTGCGCTCCGACAACGAGGAACTGAACAAGCAGGTCAATAAACTCAACAAATACCTGGCCGCGAGCATCACCTACGTCCTTCCGGACGGTGAGAAGCGCGTCCTGGACGCGGAGACCACCATCGGCTGGCTCTCCAAGGACAAGGACGGGAAGCCTTACAAGGACGACAAGGTCTGGGACGAGAAGGTCGTCGCCTTCGTGGACCAGCTCTATGACGACACCAACACCATGGGAAGGAGCCGCAAGTTCCACGCCACCGGGATCGGCGAGGTCACGATCAAGGGCGGCGATTACGGCTACCAGATGGACTATTACGCGGAGATCGAACAGCTCAAGCAGGAGCTCAAAGACGGCAAGAAGGTCGAGCGGGAACCGGTCTACTGGAACTGGGAGTACCCGGGACATTCACAGGACAATGACGGCATCGGCGACGACTACATCGAGGTGAACCTCTCCGCCCAGATGGTCTATGTCTACCACGACGGCAAGCAGGTCGTCTCCAGTCCCTGCGTCTCCGGCACGACTTCCAACGGCCACGGCACACCGACCGGGATCTACGGGATCATGTTCAAGAAGAAGGACGCTACGCTGACGGGTGACATCCAGTCCAACGGCAGGCCGGAATACAGCACCAAGGTGGGATACTGGATGCCTTTCTACGACGGCTGCGGATTCCACGACGCCTGGTGGCGCAGCGCGTTCGGCGGCACCATCTACAAGAACAGCGGGTCCCACGGATGCGTGAACATGCCCGTCGACCAGGCCGCGAAGATGTATGAGTATGTGGAGCCCCGGATGCCTGTCATCCTGTATTACTGACGGCAGACCGGAGGAAAGAACGGAGGGACCGCCATCATGGCATCCGTCGAGAGTATCAGACCCCAGACCAGGAACCGCTTCCTGAATCTCTATGAACTGGACGCGGTGACGAGAAAAGGGGAGCACATCCCCTACTACGTCGCCTCCCGCGCGGAGCGGGAGGAGGACCTCAAACTTGTGACCGGGGAGAATCACCCGGACGGCGTGCTGATCTACGCGCTCTACGGTCCCGCCAGGGACCGCGTCGTGCTGGTCCGGCAGTACCGGTACCCGATCGGGGGCTATATCTATGAATTCCCGGCCGGACTGGTGGAGCACGGAGAGGATTTCCGCACGGCGGCCGTGCGCGAGATGCACGAGGAGACGGGCCTCACGCTGACGCCGGTCGATGTGGACCCGATGTTCGAGGCGCCGCGGTTCACCACGGTGGGCATGACGGACGAGTCCTGCGCGGCGGTCTACGGATATGCCGACGGCACGGTCTCCGACCGCTATCTCGAGGACACGGAGGAGATGCAGATCGTGCTGGCGGACCGCGCGGAGGTGCGCCGCATCCTGCGCGAGGAGCGCGTGGCGGTGATGTGCGCCTATCAGCTGATGCATTTTCTCACGGATCCCGAGCCGTTTGCGTTCCTCGGCATCTGACCGGCACGGACACACGTCTCACGGAGGAGAGTATGGCGATCTTATATGACGCTTCGCAGCGGATCTTCACGCTGCAGACCATGCACACGACTTATCAGATGCAGGCAGACGGCTTCGGCCATCTGCTGCATCTGTATTATGGGCCCCGCATCGAGGGCAGCAGCAGCTACATGCTGCAGATGCGCGACCGCGGCTTCCACGGCAATCCCTCGGAAGCCGGAGGTCCGGACGGCCGCGGCCGGGACAGGACCTGTTCGCTGGACACCCTGCCGCAGGAATATCCCTGTGCGGGCAGCGGCGACCAGCGCCAGACGGCGCTGGCGGTCCGGGATGAGGACGGCGTATCCGGGTGCCGCCTGCGGTACCGGGGACATGAGGTCCTGCCGGGCAAGTACGGACTGCCGGGGCTGCCGGCTGTCCACGCGGCGCCGGAGGACGCGGAGACGCTCCGCATCGACCTCGCCGACGAAGAGGCAGGGGTGGAGGTGTCCCTGTGGTACGGCGTGCTGGCCGGTGCCGATGTGATCACCCGGGCGGCGGAGATCCGCGCCTCGAAGGACCGCAGAGGGAACCTGTACGTCAACCGCGCGGCGAGCGCCTGCGTCGACTGGATGTATGACCGGCTGGATACGGTGACCTTTGCCGGCAGGTACGGGCGGGAGAGGATCCCGCAGAGACAGACCCTCGGGCAGGGACGGTATGTCATCGAGAGCCGCAGAGGGCACTCCGGACATGCCCTGAACCCGTTCATGATCCTCTGCGACCGGGATGCCGGCGAGACACACGGCAGGACCTGGGGCTTCCTGCTGCTCTACAGCGGCAGCTTCAGCGCCGGCGCGGAGGTGGATCCGCTCCTGCAGACCCGGTTCGTGATGGGGATCGGCGACGAACAGCTGGATTATCCCCTGGCGCCGGGGGAGAGCTTCTTCACGCCTGAGTGCGCCATGTGCTGCTCGGAGCAGGGCTTCGGCATCCTGACGCACCGCCTGCACAGGCTCGTGCGCACCCACATCGTGCGCGGGGAGTGGGCCGGCAGGCCCCGCCCGATCCTCTTCAACAGCTGGGAGGCCGCCTATTTCCGCTTCACCGGGGAGACGATCGTCCGGATGGGCATGGAAGCCGCGGAACTCGGCGCGGAGATGCTCGTCATGGACGACGGGTGGTTCGGGAAGCGCGACGACGACACCTCCGGCCTGGGCGACTGGTATCCCAATGAGGAGAAGCTGGGCATGAGCCTGGCCAAGCTGTCCGAGAAGATCCACGGGACCGGCCTGCAGTTCGGCCTCTGGATCGAGCCGGAGATGGTCTCGGAGGACAGCGACCTGTACCGGGCACACCCCGACTGGGCGATGAAGGTGCCGGGGAGAGCGTTCACAAGGAGCCGCAGCCAGCTCGTGCTGGATTTCACCCGCCGGGAGGTCCGCGACGAGATCTTCGCAAGGATCTCGGCGGTCCTGGACAGCGCGAAGATCGAGTACGTGAAGATCGACTGCAACCGGAGCCTGAGCGACGTGTACAGCGCGGGGAGCACATGGCAGAACCGCGGGACGCTCGAATACCGGTACATGCTGGGTGTCTATGATTTCCTGGAGAAGCTTACCGCGAGATACCCGCAGATCCTCTTTGAGGGCTGCTGCGGAGGCGGCGGCAGGTTCGACGCGGGCATGCTGTATTACACGCCGCAGATCTGGTGCAGCGACAACACGGATGCCGTCGAGCGGCTGCAGATCCAGTATGGCAGCTCCTTCGCCTACCCCGCGGTCGTGACCGGCGCGCATGTCTCGGCCTGCCCCAACGCGATGACCGGCAGGACGGTCCCGCTCCGGACCCGGGCGGCCGTGGCGATGTCCGCGACCTTCGGCTACGAGCTGAACCCTTCCGGGCTGACCATCGGGGAGAAGGAGGAGATCCGCCGCCAGATCCAGGACGTGAAGCGCTTCCGGACCCTCGCCGCGGAGTGCGTCCTCTACAGACTGGTCCCGCCCGTGAAGGACGCGCCCTTCACCGCCTGGGCCTACGTCTCGGAGGACCGCCGCCAGTGCCTGATGACCGCGGTGCTGCTGGATCCGCAGGCCAACGCGCCCGCTTACCGGGTCCGCCTGTGCGGCCTCGATCCCGACCGGAGCTACCTGGAAGAGGAGAACGGGGAGATCTACACCGGCAGGATGCTGATGGAGTGCGGCGTCCCGCTGACGGATCTGCAGGGGGAGTACGGCTGCATCCAGATCTATCTGCAGGCGACCTACGCGCAGGTCGACTGATCCCGCGCCGCCGGCTGAGAGCGGCAGAAAGAAGAAGCCCTTCGCATCGGATCCGGATTCCGGCGCTGATGCGAAGGGCTTCTTCTGAAAGGGGGAGTATGTAAATCATTTGTATAATCGAGAAGCGATCATCTGAGGGGGGAGAGTTGCTGACCGCTCTCTCGTTTACAATGATTATATTACACTACAGTTCTAAAATACCAATTTCCAATTCATGAAGAAGTTCTAAACAAAGCTGGAAAAAAACGAAAAGTCACGGTTTTTCCGGCATTTCCGGCATTTTCGGACCGCTGCGGGGGCGGAGAGATCCGCGGTTTCCCCATCGCGCAGGAGCCTGTCCGGTTACCGCGCAACAGCCCCTTGAATCGCGCAATCGGATGGAGTACAATAGGTTAGTATGTTTTAGTATGCCCTTTTATGCATGTCGGGACAGAGACAGAAAAGAGGCCGGTATGACCAGACAGAATCGTGAATTGCAGGATACCCAGTTCTTCAAAGTACAGCAGGATCAGATGAGCGGCGTGGAGAAGGTCCTCTCCGTCGTCTACGAGGCGCTGAACGAGAAGGGATACGATCCGGTGAACCAGATCGTGGGCTATATCATGTCCGGCGATCCCACGTATATCACGAACCACAGCGGCGCCAGAAGCCTGATCATGAAGGTGGAGCGGGACGAGCTGGTGGAGGAGATCCTCCGCAGCTACATCTCCAGCCACGGATGGGAAGAGCTCCGGAATTGAAGGCCTGCCGATGAAGATCATGGGACTTGACTACGGGTCGCGCACAGTGGGCGTCGCGGTGAGCGACGCGCTGCTCATGACTTCGCAGCCCCGGGAGATCCTCCGCAGGGAGCGCGAACACCAGCTGCGCAGGACCCTTGCGCGCATCGCGGAGATCGTGCGCGAGGAGGACATCCGCCTCATCGTGCTCGGCAAGCCGGTGCACATGGACACCTCGGAAGGCGTGCGCGTCGGGGAGACACTGCGCTTCCGGGACCTGGTCACACAGAGGACGGGACTGCCCGTGGAGCTGTCTGACGAGCGCCTCACGACCGTGGAGGCGGACGAGATGATGGACCGGATGGGCATCCGGAGACAGGACCGCCGGCAGTATGTGGATATGCTGGCGGCCAGTGTTATTTTACAGGAATACATGGAGAACCACCGCACGGAGCTGCAGAAGATGCTCGCGGAGGAAGGGACTCCGTGAACGACAGGAGAGAGGACAGATGGAAGAACTGGAAATCATGACGCTGACGGCAGAGGACGGGGAGCAGCTGTGCCTTCACCCGCTGACAGAGAACCGCCTTGCCGGGCGGAAATATCTTGCGGCCGAGGAAGTGGACCCCGAGGATCCCGATTTTGAAGGAGAGATCTTCCTGCTTCGCGCGGCGGAGTGCTCCGAGGACGAGGCATACGAGGAATACGAGATCGTGACGGACGAGAACGAGATGAACGCCGTCCTGGTCCTGATGCAGGACGAACTGGAGGAACTGGGCATCACGGTCGAAGAGTGACCACAGAGAGATACGGAAACAGAAGAAAGGAAATACAGAGAGTAATTTGGGCAATCGTAAGAAAACAGCGGCCAGGCGGAAAGAACGCCTGAAGATCATCCCCCTCGGAGGACTTGAGCAGATCGGGATGAATATCACCGCATTTGAATTTGGAGACAGCATCATCGTGGTCGACTGCGGGCTGGCGTTCCCGGAGGACGACATGTTCGGCATCGACCTGGTGATCCCGGATGTGACCTATCTGGAAGAGAACATCGAAAAGGTCAAAGGATTCTTCATCACGCACGGGCACGAGGACCACATCGGCGCGCTGCCCTACGTCCTGCGCAGGATCAACGTGCCGGTCTACGGGACGCGCCTGACGATGGGCATCATCGAGCACAAGCTCACCGAGCACGCGATGATGGAGACGACCGAGCGGCACGTGGTGCAGTTCGGGGACGTGATCGAGGCGGGGAATTTCACCGTCGAATTCATCAAGACCAACCACAGCATCGTGGACGCCGCGGCGCTGGCGATCACCTCGCCGGTCGGCACGGTCGTTCACACAGGCGATTTCAAAGTTGACTACACCCCGGTATACGGGGATGCCATCGATCTGCAGCGCTTCGCCGAGCTCGGCCGCAAGGGCGTGCTCGCGCTGATGTGCGACTCCACGAACGCGGAGCGCCCGGGCTACACGGCCTCCGAGCGGACCGTGGGCAGCACGATCGACACGCTGTTCCAGGAGCACAAGGATACGCGGATCATCATCGCGACCTTCGCCTCCAACGTGGACCGCGTGCAGCAGATCATCAATTCGGCTTACAAGTACGGCAGGAAGGTCGTCGTCGAAGGCCGCAGCATGGTCAACATCATCCATACGGCGACGGAACTCGGCTGCCTGCAGGTGCCGGAGAACACACTGATCGACATCGACCAGCTCCGCAACTACCCCGGCAACCGCACCGTGATCATCACGACGGGCAGCCAGGGCGAGAGCATGGCGGCGCTCAGCCGGATGGCGGAGAGCATCCACCGGAAGATCTCGATCGGACCGGAGGACACGGTGATCTTCTCGTCCCACCCGATCCCGGGCAACGAGAAGGCCGTCACAGCCGTGATCAATAAGCTCCTGCTCAAGGGGGCGGACGTCATCTTCCAGGATGTACACGTCTCGGGACACCCCTGCCAGGAGGAGATCAAGCTGATCTACACACTGGTGCAGCCGAAATACGCGATCCCCGTACACGGGGAGTACCGGCACCTGATCGCGCAGTCCAAGATCGCGCGGCAGCTGGGATACACGGACGACAACATCTTCCTGCTGCGCTCCGGCAACGTGCTGGAGCTGGATGCGGACAGCGCGGAGATCACGGGAGACGTCCATGTGGGCAACATCCTGGTGGACGGACTCGGGATCGGCGATGTCGGGAACATCGTCCTGAGGGACCGCCAGCACCTGGCGGAGGACGGGATCGTCCTCGTGACGTGGGCGATGGCGGACGGCGGCCGCCAGCTGGCAGCCGGACCGGAGATCACGTCCCGCGGTTTCGTCTACATCAGGGAAGCGGAAGAACTGATGAACGGCGCCGACCTGGTCGCGCAGGAAGCGCTCTGGGACGCGCTTGACCGCGGCATCACGGACTGGACGAGGCTCCGGAACACCGTGAAGGACGCGCTCAGCGAGTATTTCTGGAAGAAGACACAGCGCAGACCGATGATCCTGCCGATGATCCTGGCAGTGGAGTAAACGGCGCGGAGGAACAGTATGGAGAGGATCAAGAGCATCATAGGCAAGGTCGTCGACACGATCTTCAGCCTCGCGATCTACGCGGTGATCGCCGCACTGGTGTATATCATCGTGACCGGGACCATGAGATTCTATGACATAGGATACGGCCTCTTTTTCCAGAAGGCGAAGGATGCGCCCGGTACCGGCGTGACGGTCGAGTTCCAGATCCGGGAGAACATGTCGACGATGGAGATCGGCAGGCAGCTCGAAGCGGAAGGGATCATCGACGATGCCAGGCTTTTCTGGCTGCAGGAGAAGGTCTCGGACTATGCAGGCATGATCCTCCCCGGCACCTATGAGATCTCCTCCGAGATGACGGCCGATGAGATCATGGCCGTGATCACGAACGGCGGAGAGGCTCCGGCGGAGGAAGAGACGGAGCAGTCCGGCGAGGAGACGGAGGAGAGCACCGAGGAAGGGACCGCCGCGTCGGAAGGTTGACACAGATCTATAACAGAATGACAGTCTACACGTATCCATTCCGGCCCGTATGCGGCGCGAGTCATGCTGCCTCGTTCGTATGTGAGCCGGAATCGGCACGCATGGGCATCGGAGGAACAGAATGACAGAGCGCAGGGGGAAGCCTGAGCTCCTTGCACCGGCGAAGGACCTGGAAGTCCTGCGGACCGCGGTCCTCTATGGCGCTGACGCCGTCTACATCGGCGGCGAGGCGTTCAGCCTGCGGGCGGGCGCAAGGAATTTTACAGATGAGGAGATGGCGGAGGGGATCCGCTTCGCGCACGCGCACGGTGCGAAGGTCTACGTGACCGCGAACATCTACGCGCACAACCGCGACCTGGACGGCGCGGCGGCCTATTTCGCGAGACTGAAGGAGATCGGCCCGGACGCGCTCCTGATCGCCGATCCGGGCATGTTCCAGCTGGCACAGGAGATCTGTCCGGAGATCCCGGTCCACATCTCCACACAGGCCAACAGCACGAATTACCGGACCTTCCGGTTCTGGTACGCGCTCGGCGTCCGGCGGCTGGTCTGCGCGCGGGAACTGTCGCTGCAGGAGATCCGCGAGATCCGGGAGAAGGTCCCGGCGGACTGTGAGATCGAGGCCTTCGTGCACGGGGCGATGTGCATCAGCTATTCCGGCAGGTGCCTGCTCTCGGCGTATTTCACCGGGCGGGACGCGAACCACGGCGCCTGCACGCATCCGTGCAGATGGAAATACGCGGTCGCGGAGGAGAAGCGGCCGGGCGTCTGGCTCCCGATCGAGGAGAACGAGCGGGGCACCTATGTGTTCAACAGCGGCGACATCTGCATGATCGGGCACATCCCGGAGATGATCGCGGCGGGGATCGGCAGCTTCAAGATCGAGGGCCGCATGAAGAACGCGCTCTACACCGCCACCGTGACCCGCGCCTACCGGAGGGCGATCGACCTTCTCTTCGAGGAAGGCGAGGAGGCCTACCGGGCACAGGTCCCGGTACTGGAAGCGGAGATCCGCCGCTGCACATACAGAAAATTCACCACCGGATTCTATTTCGGGAGACCGGCGGAAGAGGCGATGGTCTATGACAGCAACACCTATACGGAAGGGGCTGTCTGGCTGGGGATCGCCGAGGAGGTCCGCAAGGAGGAAGGCGCGGTCCTGTGCCGCCTGCACCAGCGGAACAAATTCGTGACCGGAGAGACGGTCACGATGCTCGGACAGGACGGCCGCGACAGGCAGATGCTTGTGGCGGGGATCTCGGATACGGAGGGCACGGAGATGGACAGCGCGCCGCATCCGCAGCAGGAGCTGTGGATCCGCCTCCTCCCCGCGGAGCGTACATCGTCGGAAGATGCCTGTGAGGTCCGGTGCGGAGACGTGCTCCGGATCATCCGGGATTGAGGTTTTTTAAACAAGAGGAACACAGATTATGAAGATCATCGTAGTAGGCTGCGGCAAGGTCGGCGCTTCGATCACCGCGCAGCTGGCAGGCCACGGACATGACATCGCGGTCATCGATCACAACAGCAGCGTGATCGAGGAGATCACGAACAGCTATGACGTCATGGGACTCGTCGGAAACGGCGCGAGCTATTCCATGCAGAAGGAAGCCGGTGTGGAGGAGGCGGATCTCCTGATCGCCGTCACCAACTCGGACGAGCAGAACATGCTCTGCTGCCTGGTCGCGAGGAAGGCGGGCGGATGCAGCACCATCGCGCGTGTCCGCAATCCGGTCTACAGTTCCGAGATCGGTTTCCTCAAAGAGGAGCTCGGCCTTTCGCTCGTCGTGAACCCGGAGGAGGCCGGCGCCCGCGAGGCGGCGCGCCTGATCCGCATGCCGTCCGCCATCCAGGTGGAGAAGTTCGCGAAGGGCCATGTGCACCTGATCAAGGCCCTGATCCCTTCGGGCAGCCCCATCAGCGGGATGGCGCTCTCCGATATTTCGAGAAAACTGCAGGCGGACGTCCTGATCTGCACCGTGGAGCGCGGCCGCGACATCGAGATCCCGAACGGACAGTATGTGCTGCAGGAAGGCGATACGATCTCGATCGTGGCGTCTCCGGAAAACGTGCGGAAGTTCCTCGTCCGGATCGGCCTGGACTACAAGCCCGTGAAGGACACGATGATCATCGGCGGCGGCAGGATCTCCTATTATCTCGCCAAACGGCTGCTGCAGGACGGCACCCGCGTCAAGATCATCGAGAAGGACCTGCAGCGCTGCGAGGAGCTGAGCGAGCTCCTTCCCACGGCGACGATCATCCACGCGGACGCCTCCAGCGAGGACGTGCTGATCGAGGAGGGGATCGAGACCTGCGGTTCCTTCGTGACCCTGACCGGTATGGACGAGGAGAACATCTTCCTGAGCCTGTTCGCGCAGAGCTGCTCCAAGGCCAAGGTGATCACCAAGGTCGACAAGATCGCGTTCGACGAGGTGATCCGCCACTTCAAGCTGGGCAGCATCCTGCACCCCAAGAAGATCATCGCGGACACCATCACCAGATATGTCCGCGCGATGCAGAACTCGATCGGCAGCAACGTCGAGTCGCTCTATCACATCATGGAGGACCGGGTCGAGGCACTCGAGTTCTCGATCCATGAGGACGCCCCGGTGGTCGGCATTCCGCTCGCGGACCTGAAGCTGAAGAAGAATGTGCTCGTGGCCTGCATCTACCGCAGCGGCAGCATCATCATCCCCAACGGCCAGTCCGTCATCGAGGTCGGCGACAGCGTGATCGTCGTGACCAAGGAACAGGGATTCGAGGATATTCGGGACATCTTATTATGAATTACTCTGCTATCAGAAAAATACTGGGAAACGTGCTGGAGTTTGAGGCGCTTTTCCTGCTTCTGCCGTGCATCGTCGCGCTGATCTACCGGGAACACCAGGGGATCTGGTACCTCGCCTGTGCGGCGGTCTGCCTCGTCATCGGCAGGATCATGGCTTCCCTTCCTGCCCGGAGGGACGTGTTCTATGCGCGGGAAGGATTCGTCGCGGTGGCACTGAGCTGGATCGTGCTCAGTATCTTCGGAGCGGCGCCCTTCGTCCTGTGCGGGGACATCCCCAGCTTCACGGACGCGCTGTTCGAGACGATCTCCGGCTTCACCACGACCGGATCCAGCATCCTGGTGGATGTGGAGGCGTTAAGCCGCACGAGCCTCTTCTGGCGCAGCTTCACCCACTGGGTGGGCGGCATGGGCGTGATCGTCTTCATCCTCGCCGTCATGCCCAAGACCGGCGGCTACAACATGCACCTGATGCGGGCGGAGAGCCCGGGCCCTTCGGTGGGCAAGCTCGTCCCGAAGATCCGCGAGACGGCGATGACCCTGTACATGATCTATTTCGGCATCACGGTGGTGGAACTGCTCCTGCTGATCATCGCGCGGATGCCGGTCTTCGACGCGTTCTGCATCGCGTTCGGCAGTGCCGGTACGGGCGGATTCGGCGTGCTGGCGGACAGCTGCGCGAGCTACTCGCTTCTCTGCCAGGGGATCATCACGGTCTTCATCATCCTGTTCGGGGTGAACTTCAACGCCTATTATTTTCTCCTGATGAGCAAGGACAAGAAGGCGGCCTTCCAGATGACGGAGGTGCGCGCCTACTTCGGGATCATCGCGTTCTGCGTCATCACCATCGGCATCAACATCCGCGGCCAGTATGAGAACATCTTCCTGGCCTTCCACCACGCGGCGTTCCAGGTCGGCTCCGTGATCACGACGACCGGCTTCGCCACACAGGACTTCAACCTGTGGCCGCAGTATTCCCGCGCCCTGCTCGTCCTGATCATGTTCATCGGCGCCTGCGCCGGTTCGACGGGCGGCGGCATGAAGGTGTCCCGCGTCCTGATCCTCTTCAAGGTGATCGGCCGGGAGATCGAGCGCTACATCCATCCCCGCTCGGTGCGGTCCATCAAGATGGACGGCAAGGCCTGCGACCCGGAGATGGTCCGCGGCGTCTGCACCTATCTGGGCACTTACATGATGGTATTCGCGCTGTCGGTCCTGTCCCTGACCATGATCGAGAGCTGCGACCTGGAGACGATCTTCACGTCTGTCGTGGCGACGTTCAACAATATCGGACCCGGCCTCAACATGGTCGGCCCCTCGGCGAACTTCGCTTTCTTCAGCCCTGTGAGCAAATATATCCTGATGTTCGACATGCTGGCGGGACGTCTGGAGCTCTATCCGATGCTCCTGCTCTTCGCGCCGGGCATCTGGAGAAAATCCTGACGCGGAGGCACCCTGCCATCCGCATGGACTGATCCGAAAGGAGTTTTATGAAAGAACGGATCCTGTATCTTGAATGCGCGTCGGGAATCAGCGGGGATATGACAGTCGGCGCGCTGCTCGACCTCGGCGCGGACAGGGACGTCCTGCTTCGTGCCCTGAACAGCATCCCGGCGGAGGGATTCTCCATCCGGATCGGGAGAGCGTCGAAGGCGGGACTGGACTGCTGCGACTTCTCCGTCGACATGGACGCGGCGCACGAGAACCACGACCACGACATGGCCTATCTCTATGGGCATGAGCATCATGAGCATGATCACGAGCATGATCACGACCATGAGCATGACCATGATCACGATCATGACCATGACCACGATCACGACCATGACCACGATCATCATCATGACCACGATCACGACCATGACCACGATCATCATCATGATCACGACCATGACCACGATCACGATCACGACCATGATCACGATCACGACCACCACCACGGCCATCACCACGAGCACCGCGGGATGGCGGAGATCCGGGAGATCCTCGCGCAGGTGGATATGACGCCGGAGGCCCACGAGCTGGCGCTCCGGATCTTCGGGATCCTCGCGAGGGCGGAGGCGAAGGCGCACGGCACGACGCCGGAGCAGGTGCACTTCCACGAAGTCGGCGCGCTGGATTCCATCGCGGACATCGTGGCGGCGGCGGTCTGCTTCGAGGACCTGCGGACGCGGGAAGGCATCACGCGCGTCGCGATCCCCTTCCTGGCGGAAGGACAGGGAACGGTCCGCTGCGCACACGGGATCCTGCCGGTACCGGTACCGGCTGTGACACATATCACCGCGGAGGCGGGCCTGCGGCTGCGGATCGGGGAGATGCACGGGGAATTCGTGACACCGACCGGTGCCGCCATCGCTGCGGCTATCTGCACGGACCACAGACTTCCGGAGTGCTTCACGATCCTGGGGACCGGCCTCGGCGCCGGCAAGCGCGCCTACGAGCGCCCGAGCATCGTGCGCGCGATGCTGCTGGAAGTGCCGGAAGAGGAGCGCGAAGAGTCCGCGGCGGAGGATCCGGTCGTCCTGCTGGAGACCAACATCGATGACTGCACAGGAGAGGTCCTGGGGTATGTCATGGAGCGGCTCTTCGAGGAGAACGCACTGGATGTCTGGTACACCCCGATCTTTATGAAGAAGAACCGCCCGGCCTGGAAGCTGTCCGTGCTCTGCAGGGAGAGTGTCCGGGAGACGGCCGAGAGGATCCTGTTCACGGAGACCACGACGATCGGGATCCGGCGCGTGCCGGTGGAGCGGAGCGCCCTGGAGAGGGAGGAGACCACCGCACAGACCATGTGGGGCCCCGTCCGCGTGAAGCTCTGCAGACTGCCGGACGGCTCCCGGAAAGCCTACCCGGAATATGACAGCGTCCGCGCGGCGGCGAAGGAGGCAGGGGTGCCTTTCTCCGCAGTGTTCGCCGAGGCGGCGGCAGCGGGCACGATCGGCAGGTGACCGGCTGCGGACAGACAGGAAACAGCCATCACGGAACAGTCATCAGGCACAGACAGAAAACGGAGAGACTATGGCGGGAAATATTAAAATCGAGCGCAACGCCCCCTGCTGGTGCGGAAGCGGGAAGAAATACAAAGCATGCCACATGCATTTTGACGAGAAGATCCGCAGCTTCGAGCTGAAAGGGCACATCGTGCCCGACCGGAGCCTGATCAAGACGCCGGAGACCATCGAGGGGATCAAGGCCAGCGCGAAGATCAACATGGCCTGCCTCGATGCGGTGGCGGAGGTGATCCGGGAAGGGATGTCCACGGAGGAGATCGACCGGATCGTCTACGACACGACGGTGAAGATGGGCGGCATTCCCGCGCCGCTTCACTACGAGGGCTTCCCCAAGAGCGTGTGCACCTCCATCAACGAGGAGGTCTGCCACGGCATTCCGGACGAGAAGCACATCTTGAAGAGCGGCGACATCATCAACGTGGACTGCTCGACGATCCTGCACGGATATTTCTCCGACTCTTCGCGAATGTTCTGCATCGGCGACGTCTCCGAGGAGAAGCGGAAGCTGGTACAGGTCACGAAGGAGTGCGTGGAGATCGGCATCCGGGAGGTCGTCCCGTGGCATTTCCTGGGGGATATGGCCGACAAGGTGCATCAGCACGCGAAGGACAACGGGTACACGATCGTCCGCGAGATCGGCGGGCACGGATGCGGCCTGGAGTTCCACGAGGACCCGTTCGTGAGCTATGTGACGCCGCCGGGAACGGAGATGCTCATGGTGCCGGGCATGGTCTTCACCATCGAGCCCATGGTCAACATGGGGACCCACGACATCTATGAGGACGCCGACAACGGCTGGACGATCTACACGCAGGACGGCAAGCCTTCCGCCCAGTGGGAGGTGCAGATCCTGGTGACGGAAACGGGACACGAGGTACTATGCTGGTAAGCAGCAAGAAGGGAACCGACATGCAGAACAAAGGAAAATATTACATCACCACCGCCATCGCCTACACCTCCGGCAAGCCGCACATCGGCAACACCTACGAGATCATCCTGGCGGACGCGATCGCGAGATATAAGCGGGCGGACGGCTACGACGTCTATTTCCAGACGGGCAGCGACGAGCACGGACAGAAGATCGAGTCCCGCGCGCTGGCGGCCGGCAAGACCCCCAAGGAATTCGTAGATGAGGTCGCAGGGGAGATCAAGAGGCTCTGGGACCTGGTCGACACATCCTATGACCGCTTCATCCGGACCACGGACGCCGACCACGAGGCCCAGGTCCAGAAGATCTTCAAGAAGCTCTATGACAAGGGCGACATCTACAAGGGCCACTATGAGGGCCTCTACTGCCAGGAGTGCGAGGCGTTCTATACGGCCTCCCAGATCGTGGACGAGGACAAGTGCCCTGTCTGCGGCAGCAAGGTCCATCCCGCCAAGGAGGAGGCCTACTTCTTCAAGATGAGGAAATACGCCGACCGCCTGATCGCCCACATCGAGAGCCACCCCGAGTTCATCCAGCCCGTCTCCAGAAAGAACGAGATGATGAACAACTTCCTGCTGCCCGGCCTGCAGGACCTGTGCGTCTCCCGCACCAGCTTCAAGTGGGGCATCCCCGTGGACTTCGATCCCGGCCACGTCGTGTACGTCTGGCTGGACGCCCTCAGCAACTACATCACCGGCCTGGGCTACGACGCCGACGGCAATTACGGTGATCTCTACAAGAAGTACTGGCCTGCCGACCTGCACCTGATCGGCAAGG
>DFIR01000040.1 GCA_002372815.1 Lachnospiraceae bacterium UBA3692 | reverse complement strand
GTCCGAAGGTGATACGCTGGTGATGTGTGCCGCGTTATGCGAAAACCCCCTCACATGCATGTCGCTTTCGCTTTCAAATGCAGATGCCCTGGATCAAAGCGAGCGCTGCACAGTGACTTTCGCTTTCAAATGAAAATGCCCCAGACAAAGCGAGTGCCGACCAGTGACTTTTCACTTTCAAATGATAGTTTTCCAGACAGAAGCGAGTGCCGAGCTCTGAAAATTCGCTTTTGAGAGAAGACTTAAAAGAGGAAAGCGAGTTAGCTTTAATAAACATTCGCTTTCTCCGACCAGGAATTACTTTCAAAGTGAAACCGCACGTCCGGAACTCGCTTTCGTTTAAACAATTACCATTGGAAAGCGAAAACCCCGCTGAGAGAACCGAATCGAAACTTTTCCCACTGGATTCCGCAACGTGTCTCTTATCTAAATGACATTGGGACGGTTCCGGTGTGAACCCGCATGAACAGCCGTCCTGTATCCGTGAGAGACACTTTTGAACGAGCGGTTTGACACACCTGATCTGGGCAAGGTATCTGCCGGGTCAAATGCCGCAGCTTCGGGCTGCGGCATTTGTTGATCCCAATGTCTGAGGGGACCGCTCATCAGAGCGGAACCCGAGTTGGATCATTGCCCGGCAGGTACCCTGCCCAGGTCTAAGTGCGTCTCCGCGCAGTGAACCGTGACTCTCACGGATACAGGAGGGTTGTTCATGGGGGAGGCTTCACACAGAGAACCGTCCCCTGCGCGGCGTGGTCCTGTGCAGCGCCTTTGCATTCGGTCCGAAAAGCGGTATACTATCTGTTGAAACGCAGCAATTTTGGAACTGCAGCCATGACAGATGGGAGATGACAGCTATGAAAAAGAACATGATCACAAGACTGGCAGCGATTGCGGGGGCGGCTGTTCTGACGGCGGCGATGCTGGCAGGCTGCGGTGCAAAGAAGGAAGAGCAGGCGGCGACGGGCGAAGAGACGGCGACGCAGGTCGAGCAGAAGGGCGAGGAAGCACTGCAGGAAGCGGATCAGGTCCAGAATGAGGTGCTTGCGGACTTTGTCGGCGAGATGGATCTCGAGGGCTCCTGGGAGGACGAAGTGAGTCAGCGCGCCGGCATGGATGTCACGAAGAATGAGGACGGCAGCTACGACATTCTGGTCCACTGGGGCAGCAGCGCCACGGAGACGGCGATCTGGGAGATCCACGGGACCTATGACGAGGTCTCCGGCATGCTGTCTTATGAGGACGGGGCCTACTCGGTCCACACGTTTGACGCGAACAACAACGAGACGGTCTCCAGCGAGGAGACGACCTCCGGTGCTTTTATGAAGGAGGGAGACAAGCTCCGCTGGAGTGACTCGAAGAACAGCGACGACGCGCTGTTCGTGAAGATGGACTGAGACGGGAAACACATAATTCACATAATACGGAAAGAAGGGACGGTGCGGTCTGCATCCGTTCCTTTTTTATGTTTTACGGGTCTCCGTCTTCTACTCCCCGCCCCCCTCATGCTCCTCGTTCCAGGCCCGGAGCTGCCGGCGGAAGTCGGAGGGGGACATGCCGGTCTGCTTGCGGAAGAGCCGGCTGAAATAGAGGGGATTGTCGTAGCCGACCATCTCGGCGATCTCTGTGATGTTGTGGTTGCCGGTCTCCAGGAGGCTCTGCGCAGCGGAGATGCGCAGGGAGATCAGGTACTGGGCGGGGGAGGAGCCTGTGTACTCCCGGAAGCTCCGCATGAACCAGCTGACGCTGAGGCCGAGCTGCTGCGCGTACGCGTTCATGGAGATCTCCTTCATGTAGTTGGCGTGGAAGTAGCGGACGGCCTCGTTCATCTGCCCGGCCATGTGCAGGGTCCTGTGGCGCGTCTGCGTCTCATCCAGCCGGCTGAGCATGATCAGGAGCAGGCGCAGGCGGCAGACGCAGGCCTCCTCGTAGTGGGGGCGGCGCTTCTGCAGCTCCTCGATCATCTGCTGGAAGATCTGGCTGTAGCTCAGGGAAGTGCCGCTGTGGATCACATGCTCGTCGTCCCGGAAGCCGTAGCCGCGGAGGATGTTGGTCACGCTGCTCCCGGTGAAGTGTACCCAGTAGACCTCGGTCTGGTCCGCCCCGTAATAGTAGTACCGCTGCTCCTCCCGGGGGCGGTAGAGGACCATGTTGCCCGCCGGCACGAGATGCTCCTTGCCGCCGAAATAGAAGTGTCCCTTTCCGGCTGCCACATACAGGAGCTGAAAGTCCACCCTTCCGCGGGGACGGTGCGTCGGGAGCTTGGTCCTGGTGAGCAGGCGGTAGGTCCCGCAGCTGCCGACGAACAGGGGATGCTTCCGGTCCTTGAAGTCGATGCGCGAATCGTTCCAGTAGGCGCTGTTTACATACATATCCGTTCCTCTCTCTCCGGCCGGCAGACTTTTCGAAAAAGCATTTTGTGCATATTCTATGCATCACAGTTTATGTTCTTAAAGCTTTCCATACCGTATCATATTCGCAGAAGCAGGAATTAGTCAATAATACCTGCAAAATGAAGCTCCCGAAATGCAGCGCCCGGAGAAAAGGGCCGGGAGGCGGCATGGACGCATTTTGTCCATAAATCGGGGATTGGGGGAAAGACTCCCATTTTGTGCATGGGGGTCTGTTATGTATCGGGAAGGAGGGACGGAGATGATCGTGCCGAAACACTATGAGGATCTGACGGTCCTGCACGAGGGGACCATGCCGGAGCGGGCCTACTATATCCCCGCCGGGAAGCGCATGGGCAGTCTTGTATGGGACCGGGAGAGATCCGACAGGATGCAGATGCTGAACGGGACGTGGCAGTTCCGGTACTGTGACAGCATCTATGATCTGCAGGACGAATTCTACCGGACGGACTATGAGGCCGCCGGCTTTGAGGAGATCCCGGTGCCGGGGGTCTGGCAGGATTACGGGTATGACTGCCATCAGTACACGAACATCCGGTATCCCTTTCCGGCGGATCCGCCATATGTGCCGCAGGAGAATCCCTGCGGGGCCTATCTCCGCCGCTTCACTTTCACCCGGAACGAGGCGGCGCCCCGCACGTTCCTGGAGTTCGAAGGGGTGGACTCGTGCTTCTACGTCTGGCTCAACGGCAGATATGTGGGGTACAGCCAGGTGTCCCACGCGCTGGCCGAGTTTGAGGTCACCGGATATCTGGAGGAGGGGGACAACCTGCTCGCGGTCCTCGTGCTCAAGTGGTGCGACGGGAGTTACCTGGAGGATCAGGACAAGTTCCGCACGAGCGGGATCTTCCGGGACGTGTACCTGATGCGGCGGCCCGCGAAGTGCCTCTGGGATTACACCGTCCGCACGGAGATCCTGCACGGCGGCGCGCAGATCACGATCGACGCCTCGTGGCTGGGCGGATCCTGCCCGGTCCATGCCTCCGTCCTGGATGCGGAGGGGGAGACGGTCGCGACTTTTCCGCTGTATGAGACGGCTTCGCTGCACATTGACGCGCCGCACCTCTGGAACTGCGAGGATCCGTACCTGTACACGCTCTATCTGGAGTCGGACAGCGAGGTGATCGCGGACAGGATCGGGATCCGGGAGGTCTCCGTCGACGGAACTGTCGTGAAGATCAACGGACAGCCGGTCAAATTCCGGGGCATCAACCGCCATGATTCCGACCCTGTGACCGGACCGGTGGTGAACACCGCCCACATGCGCCGGGACCTGCAGATGATGAAACAGCACAACTTCAACGCGATCCGGACGAGCCACTACCCGAACGCGCCCATGTTCTGCCAGATGTGCGACGAGTACGGTTTCTTCGTGATCGACGAGGCGGACAACGAGAGCCACGGCCCCTGGATGCTCTATTACCGGAAGGACACGGACGAGGAGCGGGCGGCGAGGTGGAACGAGATGATCTCGGACAACCCGGCCTTCAACGAGGCGACGCTCGACCGGGTCCGGAAGATGGTGATCCGGGACAAGAACCGCCCCTGCGTCGTGATCTGGTCCATGGGCAATGAGGGCGGCTACGGATGCACATTCGAGAAGGCGCTGCGCTGGACCAAGGTGTACGACCCGACGAGACTGACCCATTATGAGAGCGCCTACTACCGCGGCCGCGCGCGCAAGTATGATTACTCCGACATCGACCTTTACAGCCGCATGTATCCCGCCTTTGAGGATGTCGTGCGCTACGCGGAGAGCAGCCCGGACAAGCCGTATATTCTCTGCGAATACGCCCACTCCATGGGCAACGGCCCGGGGGATTACGAGGACTATCACGCGCTGATCGAACGCTATGACTGCATCTGCGGCGCTTTTGTCTGGGAGTGGTGCGACCACGCCGTGTACAAGGGGACCGCACCCGACGGACGCGCGATGTACTATTACGGCGGTGACCACGGAGAATACCCCCACGACGGCAATTTCTGCATGGACGGGGTCGTCTATCCGGACCGCACGCCGCACACAGCGCTTCTGGAGTACAGGAACGTCCACCGCCCGGCGAGGGTGGTCTCCTGCGCCTTCGGAAATTCCGTGCAGGAGATCCTGCAGCAGGGGGGCACAGCGCCCGGCAGCGGCACTGCCGCCTGCATCCTGACGCTGAAGAACGAGATGCTCTACACCGATCTGCAGGACTACCTCACACTGGAGTATGAGCTCAACTGCGACGACCAGTGCATTTCTTCCGGCCGCATCGCCGCGCCGCAGATCCCTTCCGTCGCCCCGGGACGCACCGGAAAAGTATTCCTCACCCTGCCCGCAATGCCGGCCGAAGGGAAGCTCTACCTGAAGGTCTCCTACCTGCTCCGCAAGGCGGACGCGCTGCGGGAGGAGGGAATGCTCCTCGGCTTCGAGGAGATCCCGGTCGCCGCCGGGGAGGGGGACCGCGTGAACCGGACGGTCCGGGCCCTGACGGAGAGGGCGGCCGCGGACGCCGCGGACAGCCCCGCCATCCGCATAAAGGAGACGGACCGGCGCCTCTTCCTGCGCGGCGAAAAGTTCGACTATGTATACGACCGGCTCCACGGCGTGTTTGAGAGCATGACCTATGCCGGCAGAGCGCTGCTGGACCGCCCGATGTCCGTGAACCTGTGGCGCGCGCCGGTGGACAACGATATGTACATCCGCAGGGAATGGGAGAAGGCGGAGTACGACCGGGCGGCTTCCCGGGCCTACAGCGCAGTGTGGTCGCGGGAGAAGGACCGCGTCGTGATCCGGAGCAGGATGGCCATGACCGCGCCGTCCCTCCAGAGAATGATGGACATGGACACGGTCTGGACTGTCACTGGCGGGGGACAGATCTCCGTCCGCATGGAGGTCCGGAGGAATCCGGAGTTCCCGGAGCTGCCGCGGTTCGGGCTGCGGCTCTTCCTCCCGGAGAGCCTGCAGAACGTCGTCTACTGCGGGATGGGGCCGCTCGAGAGCTATATCGACAAGCACCAGGCCTCTTACCATGGCGTCTTCGCGGGGACCGTCGGGGACCTGCACGAGGATTATATCCGCCCGCAGGAAAACGGCAGCCACTGCGGCTGCGAGTATGTGACGCTGTGGGACAACGGCGTCTCGCTCACGGCCTGGAGCGGGAAGCCCTTCTCCTTCAACGCGTCCGTGTACACGCAGGAGGAGCTGACGGCGAAGGCGCACAATTATGAACTGGTTCCCTGCGGGAGCACGGTCCTGTGCCTGGACGCGAGGCAGAACGGCATCGGCTCCAACAGCTGCGGACCGCGCCCGCAGCCGGTCTACCGGTTTGATGACGAGACATTTGTGTATGAGATGACGCTGCTGCCGACGGAAGCCGGCGCAGGGATCATCCCCGGATAAGGAGGACGCAATGGAGGAGAGAAGATATCTGAAGTGGTACAACAAGGTCGGCTACGGGGCCGGGGATATCGCGGGCAATGTCGTCTACGCGCTTCTGTCGGCCTTCGTCATGATCTTCCTGACGGACACCGTGGGCATGAATGCCGGGATCGTCGGCACGCTGATCGCGGTCTCCAAGCTGTTCGACGGCGTCAGCGACATCTTCTTCGGATCGCTGATCGACAAGACCCACAGCCGGATGGGCAAGGCGCGCCCCTGGATGTTCTACGGCTATTTCGGATGCGCCGTGTGCCTGGTGGCGATCTTCTGCATCCCCGCGGACATCGGGGCGACGGCGCAGTACGCCTGGTTCTTCATCGCCTACACCCTGCTGAACGCCGGCTTCTACACCGCCAACAACATCGCCTACTCCGCGCTGACGGCCCTCGTGACGAAGAACAACCATGAGCGCGTGCAGATGGGATCGATCCGCTTCATGTTCGCCTTCGGTACCAGCATGCTGATCCAGACGGTCACGGTCGGCCTCGTGGCGAGGTTCGGCGGCGGCGCGGCCGCCTGGAGGACCGTGGCGGTCATCTACGCGGTCATCGGCGTGATCACCAACACGATCTCCGTTTTCTCAGTCCGGGAACTGTCCCCGGAGGAGCTGGCCGAGGATGAGCAGGCACCGTCGGAAGAAGTAAAGGAGGAGAAATATTCCCTGGCCGACGCCTTCGGCCTGCTGATCCGCAACAAATACTACCTGATGATCTGCGGCTCCTACATCCTCATGCAGATCTACAGCGCCACCCTCAACATGGGCATCTACTACATGACCTACATCCTGAAGAACGCGAACCTGCTGGGCGTCTTCTCCTGGGCCATCAATATCCCCATGATCATCGGCCTCCTGTTCACGCCCACACTCGTCGCGAAGTTCGGCGGGATGTACAAGCTGAACCTGCTTGGCTACACGCTGGGCACGGCGGGACGCCTCGGCGTCGTCGCAGCCGGCTATCTCGGCAGCGTGCCGCTGATGCTCGCGTGCACGGCCGTCGCCGCGATCGGCATGAGCCCGCTGCAGGGCGACATGAACGCCCTGATCGCCACCTGTTCCGAGTACACATACCTGACCGCCGGCAAGCGGGTGGACGGCACGATGTACTCCTGCACCTCCCTGGGCACCAAGCTGGGAGGCGGGATCGGCACGGCCCTGGCGGGCTGGCTGCTGGCGCTCTCGGGCTATGTCGGCGCCGCGGCGCAGCAGGCGCCCTCGGTCCTCACGATGCTCCACATCATGTACCTCTGGATCCCCATGGGCATCAACCTGGTCATCACCCTGGTCCTGTCGCGGCTGAACGTGGAGCAGGCCGTGGAGGAGGAGAGGAAGAGGCATCACGGAAACGGATCTGACAAACGGATCTGACACGGCTCCGGCGGTCCCGGAGGCGGGGGAGGCGCGGCGCGGGTTTTCCCGTGCCGCGCCTCCTGTCTTTATGCTACAATCATTTTGAAAGTTGCGTGAAGAGGTGTGCGCCGCGGGGCGCAGAGGGACCGCAGATGACAGATTTTCAGAGACAGGCGGCCATGGATCCGTCAGGCTTCGTCCTGCTGGCGGATGCCGTGCCCGGGATCATACAGGAGATCCGGTACTATTCGACCTACAATTTCATCGGAGAGAGGATCGACGGCTACGAGGAGCCCTGCGCACTGCTGACCAGAGAAGCTGCGCGGGCGCTGAAGAGCGTCAGCAGCGAGCTGAACGTGCAGGGATACCGGCTGAAGGTCTTCGACGCCTACCGGCCGGCATCGGCCGTGAAGCATTTCGTGCTCTGGGGACTGGAGGACCTGGACCTCCGGATGAAGCCCTTCTTCTATCCGGAGCTGGAGAAGCAGGAGCTCTTCGCGAAGGGATACATCGCGAGCCGCTCGAGCCACAGCCGGGGCAGCACCGTGGACCTCACGCTGTTCGACATGCGCACCGGCAGGGAAGTCGACATGGGCAGCCCCTTCGACCTGTTCAGCGAGATCTCGCACCCGGACTGCCGGGCGGTCACGGAGGAGCAGTTCAGGAACCGGATGACGCTGCAGAAGGCGATGGTCCGCGGTGGTTTTGCCCCGATCGACTGCGAGTGGTGGCACTTCACGCTGCGGGACGAGCCGTATCCGGACACATATTTCGACTTTCCGGTCTCGGCGGCGTATCTGAAGAAATGACCCGGAAACAGGGACGGAGGTGATCCCATGCTCTACATGATCCGGCACGGGCAGACGGCGAAGAACAAGGAGATGCTCCTGCAGGGGCGGAGCGACCTGGCGCTCAATGAGACCGGGATCCTGCAGGCGCAGGAGGCGGCCCGCCGTTTCCGCGAGCGGGGGATCCGGTTCGACGTGGTGTACTGCAGCCCGCTGCGGCGGGCGCGGGAGACGGCGGACCTCCTGCTGGAGGGAACGGCCGGAGACGGAGAGAAGCCGCCCGTCATCACGGACGAGCGGCTCCTGGAGATCGATTATGGTCCCTACGAGGGGCTGGGACTGCGGTCCCTGCCGCCCGCGGTGCTGACTTTCTTCGAGGATTTCATCAATAACCCGGCCCCGGAGGGCATGGAACCGCTCTCCTCGGTGGTAGAGCGGGCCGGCGCCTTCCTGGAGGAGATCCGGGAGGAGGCGGCAGAGAAGAATGTCCTGCTCTCCATCCACGCGATCATCATGAAGGGGGCCCTCGAGTACCTCACGCCGGACTCGCGGGGCAGCTACTGGTACACGTTCCTGGGCAACTGCGAGGCGTACGCCGCGGAAGTACACCAGGGTCAGTACAGCGTGCCGGAGCGGCTCTTCCGGGGCGTCTCCGACACGGAGGCGAAGGCGGTGTTCGACGGATCCGTGACCGGGCACTGACTTACGGGTCCTCCCGGATGCCGGCCTCCATCCGGTAGATCTTGCAGGCCGTCATGAAGAGGAGACGCTCCTCCGGATCCTCCAGGGAGGTGTGCAGGAGGCTGCGGATCGCCGACATGCGGTACAGGATCGTGTTGCGGTGGATGAAGAGCTCCTCTGACACGGCCTTGATGCTGCCGCCGCAGCGGAGCCAGGCGTCCAGTGTTTTCAGGTACTCCGAGCAGTGGGTGCGGTCGTGAGCGAGGACCGGCCCGAGGGTCTCCTCCGTGAAATCGCGGAGGAGCGCGTGGTCATCCACCATACTGAGGATGCGGTAGATGCCCATCCCGGCGAAGAAGACCGGACTGCGGTCCCGGGACTGCGCCATTCGCACAGCAGCCTTCGCGCGGCGGTATGCCGTGCGGAGGTTTTCTATGTCCGTGACGGCGTCGCTCACGCCGATATAGAGCGGCCGGTCGGCCATCCTCCTCTTCGCGCGCCCGGCGAAGTCGTTCAGGATCTCCGCGCTCTCCGTCTCCGGGATCGCGTTCATGACCACGACGAAGCAGCTGTCATAGTAGAAGAAATGCCCGTTGTGCGTGAGGTTGGTCAGGTAGAGCTGCATCCGGTAGGACAGCCGGCGGCGCTCCACCGTGTCCATGCGGTCCAGGTCCCCGGTCGTCACCAGCGCGATCTGGAAGGATCCGTCCAGGTCGAAATGGGCGAGCAGGTCCGGCGCGTACCGGTCCCGCTCCTGGGGCTGCTCGATGGCCCGGATGAGGGCGGCGCTGATCTGCTCGTCGGTGGACGACTGCAGGAAGATCCGGACACTGAGATCCTTGATCATATCCGCCAGGTAGACCTCCCAGGGGACCGTGAGGAGCGGGAGGCCGTTCTCGTCGCAGTAGGCGATCACGGAGGCGGGCAGTTCCATGATGTAGTACCCGGTATTCACGATCAGGCCGGAGGCGTTGTGGGCCGACAGGGCCTCCACGAGCGCCAGCATCTGGTCCTCCTTCTGGAAGCCCAGCCCGGTCGTGACAGCCAGCTCCTTCCCGGAGAAATTCTGGATGATGGTCAGGTCCTCCAGCATCAGCAGCCAGCTGATCGAATTGGACCATCCGTCCCGGCCGGCGACCAGCTCCATCTTATAGCGGTCGCTGCTGACGACGAGCATATCTTCGATCGTAAAACCCATGGGATCCTTCCTTTCTGACCGGTCCCTGCCGCTCATGGATCCAGTGTAGCAGAGCACACGCGGACATGTCCACACAATTGTGCTGCGAGCACAGTTTATTTCCCGATTTTGGGGTCTGCGGCATGTGGAAGCCGGATACCTTTGTGATATGATGATATCAGAACGAAGGAGTCAGGTGACATCACCCGGCGGCATGGCCCGCCTGAAGATAAAAAAGGGAGGAAGAAGAGATGTCTATCATGGGGATTGTTTACTACGATAAATTCAGTCACGATCATCAGATGCCCGAGTGGGCGCGCGCGGAGCGCTACGAGTTCTGCGACGGGTTCTACGAGGAAGGAAAGAACAGCCGGGGCGGCGTGCTTCGCAGCATCGCCTCCGCACTGCTGTCGATCATCTTCTGAGTGAGACGGACAGGATCAGGAGAGCGGGCAGGAATGGCTTTATTGCCATTCCTGCTTTTCTTTTGTATTCTATAAGAAGCGGCAGTGTGTGATCCTGGCGCGGAAAGGCGGTATGAACGATGAGAAAGATCCTGGTTGTGGTCGATATGCAGAACGACTTCATCGACGGCGCATTGGGAACGAAGGAAGCGGAACAGATCGTCGGCGCGGTCCGGGAGAAGATCCGCAGCTATCCGGTACAGAACGTTTATGTCACGATGGATACGCACGGTGATAACTACATGGAGACACAGGAAGGCGCGAATCTGCCGGTCCCGCACTGCATCCGCGGGACGCAGGGATGGGAGCTGCATCCGGAGCTGGAGCCGCTGCTGAAGGACGCCCATATCTATGAGAAGCCGACATTCGGGAGCACGCTCCTGGCGGAGGATCTGCAGGCGCTCTCCGAGCTGGAGGGACAGAAGAAGCTGGCCATCGAGATGGTCGGGCTGTGCACGGACATCTGCGTGGTGTCGAACGCGCTGCTGCTGAAGGCTTTCATGCCGGAGGTGCCGATCTGCGTCGACGCGGCCTGCTGTGCCGGCGTGACGCCGGAGAAGCATCTGGCGGCGTTAGAGACGATGCGCTCCTGCCAGATCGAGGTAAAGAACGCATGATCTACTGTCTGGAGGATGACAAGGGCATAAGGGAACTGATGGTCTATACCCTGCAGATCGCGGGCTTCGAGGCACAGGGGTTCCCCGAGAGCGGAGCCTTCTGGGAGGCCCTGCAGCGGGAACTCCCGCAGCTGGTGGTCCTGGACATCATGCTGCCGGGGGAGGACGGGATCTCGGTCCTGCGCAGGCTCCGGAACGCGCCGGAGACGGCACAGCTTCCGGTGATCATGGCGTCGGCCCGCGGGAGCGAGTACGACCGCGTCATCGGCCTGGACCTCGGCGCGGACGACTATCTGAGCAAGCCCTTCGGGATGATGGAGATGGTCTCCCGGATCCGGGCGGTCCTCCGCAGGTCCCAGGGACAGGACGCGCAGGATGTGCTGGCGGCCGGGGAGATCCGGCTGGACCGCGCGCGCCATACGGTCAGCGCCGCGGGGCAGGAGGTCGCACTGACCCTGAAGGAATACGAGCTTCTGCGCATCCTGATGGAGAATCCCGGGATCGTTTTCTCGCGGGACAGGCTGCTGCAGACGGTCTGGGACATGAATTTCAGCGGCGGCACCCGGACGGTGGACGTCCACATCGCGACGCTGCGGACCAAGCTCGGCGGCAGCGGCGACAGGATCCAGACCGTGCGGGGCGTCGGATACAGGCTGGTGTGACCGTCCCGGGAAGAGGATCGCGCGGAGGGACTCGTGAGCAGAAAGATTTTCAGAAGCATCTGGCTGATGACCGTGGTGTCACTCGTTCTGGCACTGGCGATCCTCTCGGGTATGATGTATACGGTTTTTACAGAGGAGCAGCTGGAACAGCTGCGCAATGAGACGGCGCTGGTGACACGAGGGGTGACCCGTGACGGCGCCGCCTTTTTTGACGAGCTGGAGACCGCCGATTTCCGGATCACCTGGCTGACGGCAGACGGCAGGATCCTCTACGACAACGCGGCGGATGCCGGGGAAATGGAGAACCATCTGGAGCGGCAGGAGGTCCGGGATGCGCTGGAGACAGGCTACGGGGAGAGCCGGAGGAGATCCGCGACGCTGGCCCGACAGCAGCTGTATACTGCGCGCCGGCTTCCCGACGGGACCGTGCTGCGTCTGTCGATCACACAGATGGCGGTGATGAACATGCTGCTGCCGTTCCTGGCGCCGTTCGCGCTGCTGCTGCTCCTGGCGACGCTCCTCACCTGGCGGATCGCCCACAGGCTCGCCTCCGACATCGTCGGGCCGCTGAACAGCCTGGATCCGGATGAACCGATGAAGGGGATGGCGGATCCGCAGTTCGTGGCTTCGTACGAGGAGATCCTTCCCCTCCTGCACCGCCTGGAGGAGCAGCGGGTCCAGATCGCGCATGACCGGGAGGAACTGGAGAAGACTTCCCTCATCAGGCAGGAATTCACCGCGAACGCCTCCCACGAACTCAAGACTCCCCTGCACGTGATCTCCGGATACGCGGAGCTTCTGGAGAGCGGCATGGTGCCGGAGGGAGATATCCGGACCTTCGCGGGGCGGATCCTCGCGGAGTCCCGCCGCATGTCGCGCCTGGTCGAGGACATCCTGTCGCTCACCCGGATGGACGGCGGCGTCGGCATGGAGAAGGAGGAGACGGATCTCTACCAGATCGCGGAGAGCGCGGCGGCGGATCTGCAGGAGACGGCGGCGGAGGCCGGCGTCACGCTGCGGCTTCTGCCGAGGGAGACGAAGGACACGACCATGCTGGGCGTCACGCAGGTGCTCTACAGCATCGTCTACAACCTGTGCAACAACGGCATCAAGTACAACCACAGGGGCGGACTGGTCACGATCCGGATCGGACTTGCGGAGCAGGCGGACCGCGCAGGGGACGACCGCGCAGGGGACGGTTCTCCACGCGGCGGCAGGATGCTGCGGCTGACCGTCACGGACACCGGGATCGGCATCCCGGAGGAGGACCGCGAGCGCATTTTCGAGCGCTTCTACCGGGTGGACAAGAGCCGCTCCAAGGAGGTCGGCGGCACGGGCCTCGGGCTCTCCATCGTCAAGCACGCCGTCCGGATCCACGGCGGAGAGATCCGTGTGGACAGCAGAGAGGGGCAGGGAACGGTCTTCACGGTGGATCTTCCGCGTGAATTTTACAATGATTTTACAAAAAAGACTGTACAGCCTTGACATAATGGCGTTACCATACATTCTGGTCGAAAATCGCCGCGCAGGATCCCTCCGGGAACTCCGTGCGGCCGGAAGAAGGAGAACAGAATGACAATCTACGAAGCATTTTCGCTGCTGGGAGGCGTGGGGCTGTTCCTGTACGGCATGACCATCATGTCGACGGGACTCCGCAATGCCTGCGGTGATAATCTCCGGGTCCTGCTCGGAAAGGCAACCAGAAACAAGATCACATCCGTGCTGGCCGGTATCGCGGTCACGGTGCTGATCCAGAGCTCTTCGGCGACGGACGTCATGGTCATCGGCTTCGTCACCTCCGGACTGATGTCACTGATCCAGGCGATCGGCGTCATCATGGGCGCGAACATCGGTACCACGGTGACCGCGCAGATCACGGCGTTCAACATCAGCGCGTACGCACCGATGATCCTCTTCATCGGCGCCGTCATGACACTGTTCCTGAAGAACAAGCGGACCCGCGACATCGGCAGCGTCATCCTCGGTTTCGGCATGCTGTTCGTGGGCATCAGCTTCATGAAGAGCGCGATCACGCCGCTGTCGCAGACGAAGGCATTCATCTCGTTTCTGTCGACGCTTTCCAATCCGGTGATCACCGTGCTGTTCGGCATCGCCTTCACGGCGCTGCTGCAGAGCTCGTCCTCGGCGACGGTCATCTTCCAGGCCTTCGCCATGCAGGGCATCATCGACTACCGGACAGCCGTCTACCTTGTCATCGGCGCCGCGGTCGGTTCGGTCACGCCGAACCTGCTCGCCGGCCTGACAGCCAACCGCGCCGGCAGACGCTGTTCGGTACTGAACCTCCTGTTCAATGTGATCCGGGCGCTGCTCGTTCTCACGGTCATCACGATCTTCCCGCAGATCACGACCTTCATCCAGAACCTGTCGCCCGGCAATGTCGCCAGACAGATCGCGAACACGCACACGATCTTCGCGATCTTCGCCGTGCTGGTGCTGCTTCCTTTTGCCGAGAAGATCGTCGCGCTCTCGGAGCGGATCATCCCTGTCACGGAGCAGGAGCGCCGCAAAGGCGAGGACAGGAAGCTGATCTACCTCACCCAGACGGACCGCCTGCCGGCGGGCGTCGCGATCGACCTCGCGCACAGGGAAGTCACCCGCATGGGCCAGATCGCGGTGAAGAACCTGGCACTGGCTACGAGCTGCTTCTTCACGCATGACCCGGCGCTCGCCGAGCAGGTGCGGGAGAATGAGGAGACCGTGGACTACCTGGCGCAGGCCATCGTGGACAAGCTCGTCGAGCTCCGCATGCTCGACCTGCACAGACATCACCTCAACCGGCTCTACCGGATGATCATGGTGGTGGACGACCTGGAGCGGATCTCCGATCACGCGGAGAACATCGTGGAGTACGAGGAAGTGGTGCGGTCCGGCAAGGCCGTGATCCATGACGAGGCCAGGGGAGAGCTGCAGGAGCTGACGGACGTCACGCTGCAGTCGCTGCAGGTCTCGCTGGAGATCTTCGAGAAGGAAGATTTCGAGCAGTACGGAGAGGCCGAGCGCCTGGAGAACCTCGTGGACGACAAGAAGGACGAGATCGACGCCAAGCACCTGGTGCGGCTCATGGAAGGGACCTGCGACCCGCAGGGAGGCGTCCTCTTCACGGATATGACCATCGACCTGGAGCGCTGCAGCGACCACGCGCTCAACATGGCGCAGGCGCTGCTGCCGGAAAAGGTCGACGCATAAGCAGGCAGTATCATCAGCGATATTCATTTCGAGTGGATCACAGTGCCACGGCATTGTGATTCACTCTTTTAAACGGGCGGAAATAGTGGTAGTATTAACAGGTGAAATTGTCGGGACACAGGAGAGAACGATGGCGGGAAGAGCGGACAGGAAGAGGAACCGGGAGAAGCAGATCGGCTGGCAGCGGAGACTGATGCTGGTGCTGATCTCTTTTTTTCTGACCTTCTGTATTCTGCAGACGCTGCTGATGGTGATGCGCTGCGCGCCTTACGGGAACCGGACGCTGGCGACAGGGGATGCGCGGATCCAGTATCTGGATTTCTTCTCCTACCTGAAGGACGTGCTGGCGGGGAAGAATTCGATCGGGTACACGTTCACGACCACGCTGGGCATGAACGCGATCGGGCTGTTCAGCTATTATCTGTCCTCGCCCTTCAACCTGTTCGTCCTGTTCTTCGAGAAGTCGCAGATGAATTCCTTCCTGAATTTCATCGTGACGCTGAAGCTGGCGACGGCCGCCGGGACCTTCTCCTGGTTCCTGCAGCGGCGCTTTGAGGACCATATCCCGGAGTGGATCATGATCCTGCTGTCGGCCGGCTATTCTCTGATGCAGTACAACCTGACGCAGTGCAGCAACGTGATGTGGCTGGACGGCGTGTACATGCTGCCGCTGATCCTGCTGGGGGTCTGCCGGTGCGTGCGCAGCGGCCGGATCCTGGGACTGTCGGTCTCCGTGGGCCTGGCCATCCTGTTCAACTGGTACAGCGCCGGCATGGACTGCCTCTATGCGATCGTGTGGTTCGTGTTTGAATATATGCTCTGGAGGCTGGACCGGCGGGAGGCGGCTGCGCGCATACAGAAGCGCCGGGCGGCCAGAGCCGCGGCGGCAGCCGACGGAGATGCCGGAGCGGAGGCGTCCGCGGCAGTGGCGGCAGGCCGGGAGGAGCGGAAAGGGATCCGTGAGAAGATCGCGGACCTGGCGTTCTTCCGCTATGTGCGGAAGGTGCGCGGGCTGTGGAGCGAGGACAGGCGGGCGGCGCTGGGGACGGCGCTGCGGCCGGCCGTGCGTTTGCTCACGGCGACGGTGCGCTTCGGTTTCGCGATGGGCGTCGGCGTGATGATCAGCGCGGCGCTGTTCCTTCCCACGATCGCGATCCTGCGCAGAGGCAAGGGCGGCGCGTTCTATCCGGAAGAATACATGGTCAACCGGATGCGCGGCAACCTGCTGTGGTTCATCCGGGACTACCGCATCGGTGAGGTGAGCACGGTCTCGACGCTGGCCCTCTTCTGCGGGAGCCTGGCGCTCATGGGATGCCTCGCCTTCTTCACCTGCAGGAAATATTCGGCCGCCAAGCGCGTGCTGGGAGGACTCCTCCTCCTGTTCACGTTGCTGACGTTCTACTGGCAGCCGCTGTTCTATGTTTTCTCGCTGCTGAAGGATGTGAACAGCTACTGGTACCGCCACGGGTATATCGGCAGCTTCGCGATCCTGTTCCTTGCGGCCGCCTATTTCCGGGCGAGACCGCGGATGGAGCCCTCGCCGGCTGTGGCGTCGTCCTTTGCGCCGGTGATCGTAACGGCTGCGGCGGCAGTCCTGATGGTCGCCCAGTGGGCCCTCGCGCCGAGCGGGAGCAGCTGGATGCTGGTGGCAAGCGTGCTGTGCCTGCTGGCGGTCTCCGTGCTCTGGATCCTTCCGGCCGTCGTGACGCCGGCACGCCGCAGGAACATGCGCAGGATCAGCACGGTCGCGCTGATCGCGGTGTCCCTTCTGGAGCTGACGGTCAATGCGCGCGTCCTGCTCAGGCGCTATTCCTCCGAATCGGTGGAGGAGTACCGCACGTATTCCGTCGGGCAGCAGGCGCAGATCGCGGAGATCCGGGCGCGCGATACCGGGTTCTACAGGATCTCGCAGACGAGCGCACGCTATTATGACGGCAACGGCATGACGGCCTGCTTCAACGATTCGCTGGCTTACAATTATCCCTCCGTCGCCTATTACACATCGACGCCGGAGTACGACCAGATGTGGTTCCTCGACAGGATGGGCTACCAGGAGGAAGGGACCTGCATGAACATCGTGGATACGTCGATCGTCTCGGCGGACGCGTATCTGGGGGTCAAGTATGTCCTGTCGGAGTACCCCATCAAGGGCCTGACGAGGGTGCCGGGACTCGGTGTCTACAATGGCAAGACGGTCTACGAGAATCCTTTCGTCCTGCCGCTGGCCTTCGTCTACAGCGGCGCCGAGATGCCGAAGCATTCCTATAACGATCCTTTCACCTATCAGAACGAGCTGTTCAGCGTGCTGGCGGACCGCTATGTGACGCTCTACAAGCCGGCGGAGGTCGCCAGGCAGCAGGTGAGCAGCACGGAAGCTGTGTGGAAACTGAAGGCGCCGGCCGGCAACCAGTCGCTCTACGGCAACCTGAAGTGGAAGAAATTCTTAAACGGCACGCTGACGGTGGACGGCACCATCCGGAAGGGCTACGCCCGCTGGCTGTCCCCGACCGTCTTCTATATCCCTTCCAAGGAGGGGAATTCGTCCTTCGTCACGCTGGAGACGCAGGAGACGCTGGACCTGGACAGCGAGGAGTTCTTCACGCTGGATCTGGATGAGCTCGCTGTCGTGACGCGGCAGATCCGCGACCGGAAGCCTTCGGAGCTGACGGTGGAGAACGGGCACATCACCTGCACGGCCGAGGCGCAGGAGGGGGAGCGGCTCATGCTCACGATCCCCCAGTCCGAGGGGTGGACGGTGCGCGTCAACGGGCGCAGGGTCGCGACCGGGAAGTTCGCCTACTGCATGATGACGGTGCCGCTGGATGCCGGAACGAACGAGGTCGAGCTGACCTTCGGCATCCCCTACCTGGAGAAGGGGCTCCTTGCCAGTGCTGCGGGGATCCTTCTGCTTGCGGCCTATGAGCTGCTGCGCATGTGGATCGAGCGGGAATCGGCGAGACGCCGGGCCCTCGCGAAGCGGTCCGACCGGAAGTCATCGAAATAATAAGGAAAAACATCGTATGCTGGACAAAATCTGGAAATTTCTCAACTCGGAAGTGATGCGCTACCTCTTCATCGGCGGCTGCACCACGCTCGTCAACCTGGTGGTCTTCGCGGTGCTGACCGAGGTCGTGCACATGGAGGCGAACACCGCGAACGTGATCTCGATCATCTGCGCCATCGCTTTTGCCTATGTGGCGAATAAGCTGGTGGTGTTCCGCTCCCACACGGAGGGGTTCGGCGCGCTGGTCGCCGAGTGCGCGAAGTTCGTCGGCGGCAGGCTCCTGACCATGGGCATCGAGGTGGGCGGCTTCTACCTGCTCTACACGATCCTGTCGCAGCCGAAGATGCTCTCGAAGGTGGCGACGCAGTTCCTGGTGATCATCGGCAATTATTTTATCAGCAAGTTCCTGGTCTTCCGGGGCCGGAAGAAAGAAGACTAAAGAGTGAAGAGTGAGGAGAACGCCATGCGCCTTTCCGTGATCGTACCCTGCTATAACGAAGAGGGAAATGTCAAGCGTTTCTACGAGGAGACCGTCCGTGCGCTCGGCGATGAGCTGATGCGGGACACGGAGCTGATCTTCGTCAACGACGGGAGCCGGGACGCGACGCTCGCGCACCTGCACGAGATCTACGAGTCGTCCGAATATCATGTCAAGGTCCTCAGCTTCTCCCGCAATTTCGGCAAAGAGGCCGCCCTTCTGGCGGGCCTTCGCGCCGCGGAGGGGGAACTGACGTCGATCATCGATGCCGACCTGCAGCAGCGGCCGGAGTACATCCTGCAGATGATGGAGATCCTCGACACACATCCCGAGTACGACGCGGTCGCCTGCTACCAGGACGAGCGCAAAGAAGGCAAGCTGATGTCCTTCGTCAAGACCTGCTTCTACAAGGTGATCGACAGCATGACGGATGTGAAGATCGCGCAGGCGGCCAGCGATTTCCGCCTCCTCCGGCGGCCGGTCGTGGACGCGATCCTGTCGCTGCCGGAGAAGTGCCGCTTCTCCAAAGGCATCTTCGCCTGGGTCGGCTTTGAGACCTACCTGATGCCCTACACGGTGGAGGAGCGGACGGAAGGAACTTCCAAGTGGAATTTCTGGAAGCTGCTTAAGTATGCTTTCTCCGGTATCATCTCATTCTCGGACAAGCCGCTGATCATCTCCTCGATCGTCGGCATCATTCTGTTCTGCATCGCGATCCTGATGATGATCGTCGTCGTGATCAAGACCCTGATCTGGGGCGACCCCGTCGCGGGCTTCCCGACCTTGTGCTCGCTCCTGCTGCTCCTCTCGGGCGTGCAGCTCCTGAGCGTCGGCATCCTCGGCCAGTATATGGCGAAGAACTACACCGAGACCAAGGACCGGCCGGTGTATATCCTGAAGGAAGAATTAAAGAAGTGAAATACGGTTCACACAGAGAACCGTCCCCTGTGTGAAAAAAATGCAGACGCCTTCTTGACAGCGATGTCGGGGAGGCGTATGCTTTAGACAAACATATGAATAAATGCTCATATGTTTGCAAAAAAGAAGCAGCATGAGAGAACGGAGGAACGACGATGGCAGTGAATGATGTGGAACACTGCGAACAGCATGAAGTCCATGCGGACATGGTGCGGAAGGTGACGGCGGAGATGCCGGACATGGATCAGCTGTATGATCTCGCCGAGCTGTTCAAGGCGTTCGGAGATTCCACCCGGATCCGGATCCTGTTCGCGCTGCTGAAGGCGGACATCTGCGTGTGCGACCTGGCGGAGTCGCTGGGGATGACGCAGTCGGCGGTGTCGCACCAGCTGCGGCTCCTCAAGCAGGCGAAGCTGGTGGCAGGACGCCGGGAAGGCAAGCAGATCGTCTATTATCTCGCGGACGACCATGTGCGCACGATCATCGAGATGGGCATCGAGCACGTCAACGAGTGAGCGGGCGGGGCGAGCGGTCAGGTGATCGGGCGAACGACTGGACGGGGCAGTCCGGAGGACGGAGAGACCGGAAACAGACGTTTCAAAGCAGATGCGGCAGCCGCGGAGGGGCGGCAGAACGGAGACAGAAATGAAGAAGACTTACAAGATCGATGTGGACTGCGCGAACTGCGCCAACAAGATGGAAGAGGCCACGAAGAACACTGCGGGCGTGAAGGACGCTGTCGTGAACTTCATGGCTCTGAAGATGAAGGTGGAATTTGAGGAAGGCGCGGACGTGGACGCGGTCATGCAGGAAGTCGTGAAGAACTGCAAGGTCGTGGAGGACGACTGCCAGATCTTCTTCTAAAGATAGAAGAGGACGGTCCGGGAGACCGGTCCTGTGTAAGACACCGGGGTGCCTGTGAGGGCGCCCCGTTTTGCGGGCAGAAGACGCTGCTGCTTTTTCCGCGGTTCGCTGCGGAGGTGCGGTTGCGGGGCTTTGTCCCGTTTGGAGGCTGACATGACGAAGAAACAGAAGAACCTTCTCATCCGTGTGCTGGCATCGCTCGCGATGATGATCGCGCTGGTGCTCCTGCCGCTGGAGCAGGTGCCGGTGCTGCGGTTCGTGCTTTTTCTGGTGCCGTATCTGACAGCAGGGCACGACATTCTGAGGAAGGCATGGAAGGGGATCCGGAACCGGCAGGTTTTTGACGAGAATTTCCTGATGGCGGTCGCGACGGTGGGCGCCATGGCGCTCGGGGAGTACACCGAGGGCGTGGCGGTCATGGTCTTCTATCAGATCGGGGAGCTGTTCCAGAGCTACGCGGTCGGGAAGAGCCGGCGGAATATCACGGAGCTGATGGATATCCGGCCCGATTACGCGAACCTGGAGGAGGACGGCGAGGTGCAGCGGGTCGATCCGGATGACGTGGAGGTCGGATCGATCATCGTCATTCAACCCGGCGAGAAGGTGCCGATCGACGGCGTCGTGGTCGAGGGAACGTCGACGATGAATACGAGCGCGCTGACGGGGGAGAGCGTGCCCCGGACCGTGCGTGAAGGCGAGGAAGTGCTGAGCGGCAGCATCAACCAGGACGGCCTGCTGCGCGTGCGCACAACGAAGGAGTTCGACGAGTCGACGGCATCGAAGATCCTGGAGCTGGTCGAGAACGCGAGCTCCCGCAAGTCGAAGTCGGAGCAGTTCATCACCAAATTCGCGCGGGTCTACACGCCGGCTGTGTGCTACAGTGCGCTGGCGCTGGCGATCCTCGGACCGCTGGGCAGTATGCTGCTGGGCGGCGTGCCGTCTTCGACGGCCCTCTGGGGCGACTGGATCTACCGCGCGCTGACATTCCTCGTCATCAGCTGCCCCTGCGCGATCGTGGTCAGCATTCCACTGTCTTTCTTCGGCGGTCTCGGCGGCGCCTCGAGCCGCGGCATCCTGATCAAGGGCTCCAACTTCATGGAGACACTGTCGAAGGTCGACACGGTGGTCTTCGACAAGACCGGCACCATCACCCGTGGCAATTTTGAGGTCGTCGGCGTTCACCACAATCGCCGGGAGGAGCAGGAGCTTCTGGAGCTGGCAGCGCTCGCGGAGATGCATTCTACGCATCCCATTGCGGCGAGCCTGCGGCGGGCTCACGAAGCACTCGCAGAGGGCGGTTCGGCTTCTCACACAGGGTCTCACACAGGGGACGGTTCTCTGTGTGAGGCAGAGAATATGCGGGCTGGAGGGCTGCCGGAGGGCGATCTCACACAGAGAACCGTCCCCTGTGTGAGCGAAGTCCGGGAAGTCAGCGGCAAGGGCGTGATCGCCACGATCGACGGCAAGGAAGTCGCAGTCGGCAACAGCCGTTTGATGGAAGAGCTGGGAATCGAAGCCGCGCCCTGCCATAGCACCGGGACGATCGTGCATGTGGCGGTGGATGGCACGTATGAAGGGCACATCGTCATCGCGGACGAGATCAAGCCGGGTGCACAGGAGGCCCTGACGGCGCTTCGCAGCGCCGGCGTGCAGAAACTGGTCATGCTGACCGGCGACCTGCGCGCGACGGCGGAGGCGGTCGCGAAAGAAGTGGGGATCACGGATGTACGCGCGGAGCTCCTGCCCGGAGACAAGGTCGCAGAAGTGGAGAAGCTGCTGCAGGAGCAGAAGAGCGGCCGCGCACTGGCCTTCGTCGGAGACGGTATCAATGACGCTCCTGTTCTGGCCAGGGCAGACCTGGGCATCGCCATGGGCGCCCTCGGCTCGGATGCGGCCATTGAAGCGGCAGACGTGGTCCTGATGGATGATGATCCCCGCGGCATTGCCCGCGCGGTCCGGATCGCCCGCAAGTGCATCCGCATCGTCTATGAGAACATCGTTTTCGCGATCGGCGTCAAGCTGGCCTGCCTGCTTCTCGGCGCTCTCGGCATCGCCAATATGTGGCTGGCGATTTTTGCCGATGTCGGGGTGATGGTTCTGTGCGTGCTGAACGCGATCCGCGCACTGTGGGTGCGGAACCTGTAAGCCATTCGGTTTTCTTGCCAGCTAACGGCATTTTCTCACAGTCCAGAGGCTCAGGCCGGTGACCCTGCTTGCCTGGTGGAGTGAGACGCCTTTGCCCAGAAGCTGGCGGGTCAGACATTGCTGCGTCTGCGCAGGCAGGGCTTGAAAAGCTGCCGGATCATGGCAGCCGGAAACTTCTGTCAGCATGGACGCAGCCATCTCATCTGTGATCCACCGGGGATCATCCTCACGGAGCTCTAAATGCTCGGAGCGGTCTTCGGTGGGCTTTTTATGGAACTCATAGAACGCCTGCTCTGTCATGAATCCGAGCAGAAAAGAGGCATTCACCAGGGATCCGCCCCTGAAGTAATCCCTGTAACTGCTGTAAGGATATTCTTCAGGACGTGAACAAATGCCGGCCTTCACGGGATTCATATGGATGTAGCGTACCACGTTCATGAAATAAGAATTATTCGTGATGACCTCGCTTTTAAACCGATCCTGAAACAGATGACCGGTCCGCTCATGCTTGCAGTTATACCAATATACATATCGCGCCCCGATCTTTCGGAAGATCTGTTCCAGCGGCACATCGTTCTCGCGGAGCAGCAGATGAACGTGATTGGACATAAGACACCACGCAAAAATATCGAAACCGCACTCCTCTTTGTACTGCGCCAGCGTATCCAGAAATTTCCGATAGTCCTCGCCGTCCGTAAAAATGATCTGTCGGTTAATCCCTCGCAGCATAATATGATAGATGCCGGACGCGCTTTTGATCCTTTTTCTTCTTGGCATGACCCTCCTTTTCTCTGTCTTCAGAATCTTCTGCATCGTGAAAAAACCCAAAACGCAGATACCCAGAAAACACAAAACAGGAGATGGCCATCTCCTGTTAAAAATGCTTGAAATATTTCCTTTTAGGGCAGTCAGGTGAGGTGCGGTGCAGCTGCGGGACGGCAGTCTGACGGGATACCCCTGACGCTACGCAATATTTTAGCACGGTGTGAAGGGTTTGAAAAGGGAGGGGGTCGCAAGGCCTCACGCAGGGTGCTCACCCAGGGGCCTCACACAGGGGACGGTTCTCTGTGTGAGCCAGATATTTCGCGGGTTTGCGGGCAATTTGAGGGTGTCCTCACACAGAGAACCGTCCCCTGTGTGAGCCTCAGCCTTTACTCCAGATTCAGCCTCCGGTCCAGGAGCACGCTGGTGATCATGCCGTAGAGGAGGATGACGACGGCGGAGACGGCCAGGGTGACGAGCAGGGTGGTGGTCATGCCGCTCATGGTTGATCCGTCCAGTTCCTCCAGAAGGAAGAGGGAGTAGGTGTTTATGCCGGTGCGGGAGAGGAAGATGCGGATCCAGTTCTCGAGGATCTCGAGGCCGATGAAGGCGAGCACAGATCCGAGGATGCGGTGGGAGGACCACTGGTGGCCGATCGCAAGCGCGGCATAGATGCGCGCCAGGAGCCCGGCGGCTGCCAGAATGGCGGTCAGCAGGAACAGGAAGGCCAGGCCGATTCCCTGGATGTGCTCAAGGCGCAGGCGCTTCATGATCTCTGCGAAGAGGTCGGAGAGCGCCGCAATCGTTTCCTCATTCAGGTGCGGCAGACCATATGACAGCGCAAAGGCGACGGTGCTCAGGAGACCTGCGACCACGCTCATGAAGGACCAGAAGACGGCACTGAGCATCTTGGCGCCGACCAGCGCAGGTGTGCCCGCAGGCAGGGAGAACATGAGGTACCCTTCTGTCCCCAGCAGGTTGTTGTAGAAGCGGGTCACTGACAGCACGCAGGTCATGATCACGATCGCCATGTGGAGCAGGGTGAAGAGGATCGCGAGTGTTGCTACCGGCACATCCATACCGGCTGTCCGCTCATTGAAATATGCCATGATGCCCAGGACCAGCGCGCTCAGGAGCGACGCGCCGTAGAGAGGCAGCATGATGCGGCCGACGGCTTTGATCTCGTATTTGAAAAGTTTGCTCAGCATTTGAATACCTCCCGGAAATATCCGTCCACACTCTTGCCGGTCTCTTCGCGGAGCGCGTCGGCATTCTGATGAAGCACGACCTGCCCTTCTTTGAGGAAGACGACCTCATCCAGCACGGGCTCGACGTCCGCGATCAGGTGCGTGGAGATCAGCACCAGCGCCTCCGGATTGTAGTTGGTGAGGATCGTGCGCAGGATGTAGTCCCGCGCGGCGGGGTCAACGCCCGCGATGGGCTCGTCCAGCAGGTAGACCATCGCGTCGCGGCTCATGGTCAGGATGAGCTGGACTTTTTCGCGTGTACCTTTGGACATTTTCTTGATCGTCGTGCGATTCGGGATCTGCAGGTTCGCCAGCATTTCCTCCGCGCGGTCGCGGCGGAAATCTGTGTAGAAATCTTCATAGAACCGCAGCACATCCGCCAGAGACATCCACTGCGGGAGAAAATCCCGGTCCGGCAGGTAGGAGACGATGGCCTTCGTCTCTCGGCCGGGGGCCATGCCGCCCACGAGGATCGTGCCCTCCGAGGGGGTCAGCAGATGCTGCGCCAGTTTGATCAGTGTCGTCTTGCCGCTGCCGTTGGGGCCGACCAGCCCGACGATCCTGCCGCCTTCCAGCGCGAGGTTTACATGTTCCAGAGCCGTCGTGGAGCCGTAGCACTTGGTCAGGTTCTCGCACTGCAGCAGGGTCCTGTTTCCATATTCATTCATTTTTTGTTTCCTCTTTTCTCTTCACACACAGGGGACGGTTCTCTGTGTGAGCCAGGTGTTGTGTGGGTTTGCTGGCAATCGGGGAGCGTTCTCACACAGAGAACCGTCCCCTGTGTGACACCCTGTCAGATTCCGGCGCGGTCCAGCAGCCAGCGGTCCAGCGCTTCACGGATCTCGATCTCCGTCATGCCGAGCGCCGTCAGCTTCTCATACATGGCCTCGAAACAGGCATCACTCAGCTCTTTCTTCAATGTTTCCAGCACGTTCGCGTCCTCCGTCACAAATCGTCCGCTCGTCCGCATACTGTAGACAAGCCCTTCCCGTTCCAGCTCCGCGAGCGCGCGCTGCATCGTGTTGGGATTCACGCCTGCCTCCACGGCCAGGTCGCGCACTGCCGGCAGCTTCTGTCCCGGCGGATATTCCCCGCGGGCGATCGCCTGCCGGAAGCCGTCCATCAGCTGCAGATAGATCGGCACACCGGCTTCAAAATTCCATTCCATCCTGTCACCATTCCTTTGTCAAAAGTTTGGCTTCTGCGTTATTGTATCTTTGTACTAATCACTTAGTACAATAGGATAATAATACACTTGTATAAGTATGTCAACACTTTTTTGATTGCAGGACGACCGCGCAGGGGACTTGACTTGAAAAATGCACTATCAACCTCAAAATGTCAGGAAGATAGTGCATTTTTTGTTTTTGCCTCACTACGGTAAAGGAATAATAAAAATTATAGTGCTTTTTCCGAGAAAAAATGCACTACTCTCCGGCAATCAGCCTTCAATGTAGTGCATTTTTGTTATAAACATGTCAATCGATCCTTATTCAGAATAAACGTGGACGCAATACCGTAAGCCATGCACTATTATCCGGAAATCTCAGCACACGTAGTGCCGGATTTTTTGAAACGCACTACTTCCGGATAAGGCAGGCAAAGATAGTGCACTGCCTGGCATCAAAGAGAAGCGGATCGGATCCCGCGCTGATCCCGCGCTGAGACGTTTAACTTAACGACATTGTAACCGTCTCCCGCGGAAATTATTTCAGCTTCAGGCCATCCTTGAAGGCCTCTCCGACGCGCTCCGCGACCCTGTAGTAGCCGTGGGTGTAAGAGTCGAAGGCGATGGCGTTTACGAGGGACATGTCGGGACGGCCGTCCACCATGATGCGCTCGTCGGCGGTGACGTTGACGACCTTGCCGATGACGCCGCAGCCGTATTCATTCGCCTGGTACTCGATGAACTTGCATTCCAGGCAGAGCGGGAATTCCTGGATGACGGGGGCGTCGACGGTCTCGGCCTTCACGGCGGTCAGGCCGGAGCGGGCGAACTTGTCCGGAACCTTGTTGCCGGATACGACGCCGAAATAATCCGCCTCGACCACGTGGGCCGCGTCGGCGATGCTCACGGTGAAGGCGCCCCTGGCCTTGATGTTCTGCACGGTCTTGTGGGACTCGGTCAGGTTCAGGGCGACGGTGTCGCGCTCCTGCATCGTGCCCCAGGCGGCGTTCATGACGTTGACGCTGCCGTCCTCGTTATAGGTCGCGACCATCAGTACCGGCATCGGGAAGATTCCTTCCGTGATCTTCAGTTTTTCTCTCATGACAGATTCCTCTTTTCCTTGTTAGTCTTTGATGTAATTGAAAAAATATGCGGATTGACAGAAACAGGTCTCCTGCATAGAATTATAGCCGGCACTTAAAAATAAACAAGTACCGGCATTCATGTAAGGTACTATCTCCGAGGAAAGCATACGATGATCGGCAAGTACATTAAACAGGCGAATTTCGAGGACACCGGCTTCAGCTACACCCTGTCACTGATCTCCGGCAAGCACAAGATGGTGATCCTGTACTGCCTGATGGAGTATGAGCCCGTGCGGTTCAACGAGCTCAGAAGATATATAGGAAACATCTCCGACAAGACGCTCAGCGCCAACCTGAAGGAGCTCGAGGCGGACCGCCTGATCATCCGCAGGGAGTACCCGCAGATCCCGCCCAAGGTGGAATACGGCCTGAGCGAGCGCGGCAGATCGCTCATGGAGGTCCTGGACCAGCTGTGCGTCTGGGGGGAGAAGAACCGCGCGCAGTGACAGAGCGGACCGCAGAAAGCGGGGGCGATAAGAAGACAAGAAGTCAGAACAGGAATCGGATAGGAAGCGGAAAAATGGATACTTTTCTCCTGATCGCCGGCCTGGGGAATCCGGGGCGGCAGTACAACAATACAAGACACAACGTGGGCTTCGAGGTGATCGACGAGCTGGTGGACGCGTATAAGTTCAGCGGCCCCGAGCGCTTCGGCAAGGCCTACATCGGAAAAGGAAGGATCGGCGGACAGAAAGTGATCCTGATGAAGCCGCTCACCTACATGAACCTCAGCGGCGAGGCGATCCGCCAGGTGGCCGATTATTACAAGATCGACACAAAGACGGACCTGCTGGTCATCTCGGATGACATCGACCTGCCGGTCGGGAAGCTGCGCCTGCGCATGAAGGGCAGCGCCGGCAGCCACAACGGGCTGAAGAATATCGTGAAGATGCTCGGCAGCGGAGACTTCGCCAGGATCCGCATCGGTGTCGGCGGCAAGCCCGACCCGGACTACGACCTTGCGGACTATGTCCTCGGGCACTTCGGCAAGAAGGACCGCGAGGCCATGGACATCGCCGTGAAGCGCGCCGCCGAGGCGGCCGCCTGCTGGGCCGAAAACGGCATCGATCTGGCTATGAACATGTATAATAAACCAGCACCCCTGTAAGATGTGTCTCCGTCTGACGGAGAGCTTGCTCTCAGGCAGGCGGAGATGCATCTTACAGGGGCGGACAAGGCGCGCAGCGCCTCTGTCCGCCCGCAGTCAGCAGATGCGAAGCATTTGCTGACTGCGGGTGCAGGGGGAAGGATATTATGAGCCATACCACCCTGACCGCACCGCTGGCGGAGATGCCGGCGTACCGGAAACTGATAGAGACCCTCGCCCCCGCAGGCGCGTGCGCACTCGCGGAAGGATGCGTGGATTCGCAGAAGCAGCACCTCATACACGCCCTGTCGCGTGAGGAGGCGCTTGCTTCGCATGCGCGCTTCCGGCTGATCCTGACCTACAGCGACCGCCGGGCGCGGGAGATCCAGCAGGAGTACTCCTTCTACGACCGCAACGTGACCATGTATCCGGCCAAGGACCTGATCTTCTACCAGGCCGACCTCCGCAGCCGCGAGATCGACCGGGAGCGGATCCGGTGCCTGAAGCGGGTCATGGAGGGGCGGCCCGCGACGGTGGTGACGACTTTTGCCGCATTGATGGCGCCGCAGGTGCCGCTCGACACCCTGCGGCAGAACGTGCTGCAGATCGACCGCCACGGCAGGCTGGAGCCCTCGGAGGCCGCGGAGAAGCTGGTCGCCATGGGCTACGAGAAGAACTTCCAGGTGGAGAAGGCCGGACAGTTCGCGGTCCGCGGCGACATCCTGGACATCTTCGACCTGACGGAGGAGAACCCCTACCGCATCGAGCTGTGGGGCGACGAAGTCGAGTCCATCCGGAGCTTCGACGTCCTGAGCCAGCGGTCCCTGGAGAAGCTGGAGTCCCTGAGCGTCTACCCCGCAGCGGAGATGATCCTGGAGGACCGCCGCCTGCAGGAAGGCTTGCGCAGGATCCGCAAGGAGAGCGAGGAGCTGGAGAAGCGGCTCCGGAAAGAACTCCGGACGGAGGAGGCCCACCGCCTGAAGACCTCGACGGAGGCGATGATCGAGGAGGCGCGGGAATTCCACGACTTCAGCGGGCTGGAGAGCTATATCCGCTATTTTTACCCGCAGACAGAGAACTTTCTGGATCTCTTCCCGAGGGAGGAGACGATGCTCTTCTTCGACGAGCCGGTCCGGATCCGCCAGCAGGCGGAGGCCGTGGAGACCGAGTTCCGGGAGAGCATGACCAGCCGCGCCGAGAAGGGCTACATCCTGCCCGGCCAGATGGACCTCCTGTATTCCGAGGAGAGCGTCCGCGCACAGACCCTGGATTACCGCCGCCTCGGGATCGCCCAGCTGGCGGACGGCTGCGGGAGCTTCGGGGCTTCCGAGACCGTCTCCATGCACGCGCGCACCGTCGCGCCTTACAACAAGAGCTTCGAGACCCTGGAGAAGGACCTGCAGAAGTACCGGAAGGACGGCAGCCGCGTCATGCTCCTGTCCCCGTCCCGCACGCGGGCGAAGCGCCTGGCCCAGGACCTGACGAATGACGGCATCACCGCTTTCTACAGCGAGAATCCCCGGCGGATCCTGAAGCCCGGCGAGATCATGACCGCCTACGGCCGGGTCCAGCACGGCTTTGAATATCCGGAGATCGGCTTCTGCGTCATCACCGAATCCGACATCTTCGGCACTGAGAAAAAGAAGAAGAAAAAACGCCACCGCTACGAGGGCGAATCCATCCAGCACTTCTCCGAGCTCAAGGTCGGGGACTACATCGTCCACGAGGACTACGGCATCGGCATCTACAAAGGCGTCGAGAAGGTCGAGGTCGACCACATCGCCAAGGACTACATCCGCATCGAATACGGCGGCGGCGGGACCCTCTACGTGCTGCCGACGGACCTGTCCTCCCTCCAGAAATACGCCGCCTCCGACACGGAGGCCAAACCCAAGCTGAACAAGCTCGGCACCCAGGAGTGGACCAACACCCGCGCGCGGGTCAAAAAGGCCGTCGACGAAGTCGCCGAGGACCTCGTGGAGCTCTACGCGAAGCGGCAGTCCCGCAAAGGCCACGCATTTGAGAAGGACACCGTCTGGCAGCGGGAATTCGAGGAGATGTTCCCCTACCAGGAGACGGAGGACCAGCTGACCGCCATCGCCGACACGAAGCGCGATATGGAGAGCGACCGGATCATGGACCGCCTGATCTGCGGGGACGTGGGATACGGGAAGACCGAGATCGCCATCCGGGCGGCCTTCAAGGCCGTGCAGGACGGCAAACAGGTCGCGGTCCTGGTGCCGACGACGATCCTGGCGCAGCAGCACTTCAACACATTTACGGAGCGGCTGCACAATTTCCCCGTGACGATCGGCCTTTTGTCCCGGTTCCGCACAGCGGCGGAGCAGAAGGAGACCCTGGCGGGGCTGCGCAGCGGCAAGGTCGACATCGTGATCGGCACGCACCGCCTGCTCTCGAAGGACGTGAAGTTCCGGGATCTCGGACTGCTCGTCGTCGATGAGGAGCAGCGGTTCGGCGTCAACCACAAGGAGCGGATCAAGAAGATGCGCGAGGACGTGGACGTCCTCACCCTGAGCGCCACGCCGATCCCGAGGACCCTCCACATGAGTCTGGTGGGGATCCGCGACATGAGTGTCCTGGAGGAGGCGCCGGAGGAGCGCGTCCCGATCCAGACCTACGTCATGGCCTACGACGAGGAGATGGTCCGGGAGGCCATCTCGCGCGAGCTGTCCCGCGGCGGACAGGTCTATTACGTCTACAATTACACCGCGGACATCGACCGGATCGCAGCGAAGATCAAGGACCTGGTGCCGGAGGCCAACGTGGCCTTCGCCCACGGGAAGATGTCGGAGTCCGAGCTCGAGCGGATCATGTACGACTTCATCAGCGGGGAGATCGACGTGCTGGTCTCCACGACCATCATCGAGACCGGCCTGGATATCTCCAACGTGAACACGATCGTGATCCACGACAGCGACCGGATGGGCCTCTCGCAGCTCTACCAGCTCCGGGGGCGCGTCGGCCGCAGCGGGAGGACGGCGTACGCCTTCCTCATGTACAGGAAGGACCGGGTCCTCAAGGAGGTCGCCGAGAAGCGCCTCGCGGCCATCCGGGAGTTCACGGACCTCGGCAGCGGCTTCCGCATCGCCATGCGCGACCTGGAGATCCGCGGCGCCGGCAGCATCCTGGGGCGCGCCCAGCACGGGCACATGAACGCCGTCGGCTACGACCTCTACTGCAAGATGCTCAACGTCGCGGTCAAGCGCGCCAAGGGCGAGGACTATGAGGAGAAGGTGCCCGTCCGCGTCAACCTCGACGCCGACGCCTTCCTCCCCGAGAACTATATCGTGAACGAGGAGCAGAAGCTGGAGATCTACCGCAAGATCGCCGAGATCGCGTCCACGGAGGACTGCGACACCATGCGCGAGGAGCTGCAGGACCGCTTCGGCGACGTCCCGGCCCCGGCCGAGAACCTGCTGCGCATCGCCCTGATCCGCACGGTCGCCGGCTACGTGGGCGTGCAGGAGATCACGGGCCGCCCGGGCGAGCTGCACTTCAAGATGAACCCGAGGGCCAGAGGCCTCCGCGCCGACCGCATCCCCAGACTGCTGGAGGGCTATGCCGGTTCGCTCACTTTCAGCGCAGGAGCCGTGCCGCAGTTCGAATACCGGTACAAACCGTCGGGGACGCCCAGCGTCATGAGCAGATTTCTTCTGGAGAAGGTGGAGGAGCTGCTCGTGCGTTTCAACGAGACGCTTCGCAGCGCGTGACGGCACGGACAGCCGGGACGGGTCAGAAGGGATACGCCCCGGATTCCAGGGCGAGGAGCTTCTCTTTGCGGTCCAGTCCGCCGGCGTAGCCCGTCAGCTTTCCGCCGGCGCCCAGCACACGGTGGCAGGGGATGACCAGGGAGACCGGATTGTGCCCGACGGCGGTGCCGACGGCGCGGGCCAGTGACCCTCCCGGGACAGAGTGCACAGACGCGGAGGTGCGCTGTGCGGCAAGCCTCGCCGCGATCTCCCCGTAGGTCACGGTCTGCCCGTACGGGATGGTCAGCAGGATCTTCCAGACCGATCTGCGGAATGCGGAGCCGGGCAGCGCCTCTATGGACAGGGGCGGCAGAAAATCCGGGCACACCCCGGAAAAATAAAGGTCCAGCCATCGGACCGTCTCCGCGAAGGCGGGAAGCGAGCCGTCATCGCGCACAGGTGATGGGCCGGCCGTCGCCCCGAAATATTTCTGCCCGTCGAACCAGAGACCGGTCAGGAATATACCGTCACTGGCCAGTGTGATGGGGCCGAGCGGGGAGTGACAGGAATACAGGCGGGTCGTCATAGGTACCTCCCGGAACAGGACTTGTCTGTCAGCCGTCATGTGGTTATAGTATTATAGCATATGCCGCCGGCAGACAGACGACAGGACAACGATCAACATACATGGAGCAGACAGGATATGAACAGTCAGAGAACGGAAATCAGAGGACAGCAGTTTGACGAGGAGCGGGCGCTCTACAACGCGAAACATACGGATGTTGCGGAATGCATTTTTGCAGGCCCTGCGGACGGGGAGTCCGTACTGAAGGAGGCGCGGGACATCCGGGTGACGGATACAAAATTCTCCCTTCGCTACCCGCTGTGGCACGTGCAGGGCTTCGAGATGGAGCGGTCGGCCATGGACGAGCTGACCAGGGCGGCCATCTGGTACGCGCGGGACGGCGTGATCCGGAACTGCGAGCTCGGCGGCATCAAGGCTGTGCGCGAGTGTGAGAACATCGCGATCGAGAACTGCCGGATCAACTCCCCGGAGTTCGGTTGGAAGAGCAGCGGCATCTCCCTCAAGGATTCGGAGATCACAGCGGAGTACCTCTTCCTGGACTGCCGGGACATCACGCTGAAGAACGTGCACATGCACGGGAAATACTCCTTCCAGTACGTGGAGAACCTGCTGATCGAGGACAGCATCCTGGATACCAAGGACGCCTTCTGGCACAGTAAGAACGTCACGGTCCGCAACAGCACCGTGAAGGGCGAGTACCTGGCCTGGTTCTCGGACGGCCTGACCCTGGAGAACTGCCGGATCATCGGCACCCAGCCCCTCTGCTACTGCAGGAACCTGAAGCTGGTGAACTGCACCATGGAGGAGACGGACCTGTCCTTCGAGTACTCGGATGTGGACGCCGACGTGAAGGGCCACATCCTCTCCGTGAAGAACCCCCGCTCCGGACGGATCGTCTGCGACAGCGTCGGGGAGATCATCCGCGAGAATCCGGTCATGGAGTGCACCGGGGAAGTGATCGTAAGAAAATAAAAAACAAAGGGATGCCGAAGAGGATCGCTTCGGCATCCCTTTTTCAATGGCTCTGCCCGATACACTGCGGCAGGTCTTTTTTTTCGGCTCAGCCCAGTTTCAGTCCTTCCAGGAACAGTGCGTAGGTCGACAGACCGGAGAGGTCCACGTCCTGCAGGGTCACAGGCTGGCCCTTCTTTACATCCTGCCGGAGGACGGCTCCGTTGAGGAGGTAGAACGGCGCGGCATCGCCGACATCCGCGCGTACCAGAAGTTCCGGCGTGAGGCCATCGATCTGGTGATGATGGCCGTAGACTTTCAGCTCTGTGCCGGCGGGAAGGTCCCTGTCGGCGACGCCGGCCATGATGGTCACCTGGCGGCACTCCGGGTGCCCGCCGACGCCCATCAGGTCGCCCAGAAGGATCGAGAGAGGTGTCTCCAGACCCATGTAGTGGTAGGGGTAGTAGATGCAGCAGTACTTGTTGTCTTTGCTCATGACGTGGCCCTTGGCAGCCAGGAGGTCCCACATCTTCTCGTCGCGGCAGCGGACGACGATGAACTCGCCGCCGCAGAAGCTCGCTTCATCCTTCTCGCGGAGATTGTAGAAAACATCCACTACGCCGGTCCTGTCCAGGATGCCGCCGTCCTCCTTCGGGATGAAGATGTCGGCCAGCTCGCTGATCTTGGCGATGGGATAGTTCAGGAACGGCCTCGAGGGGACCAGTCCGCTGACGTTGGAGACCAGGTTCATCTCGCACAGGTCTGCCGAGATCACCTCGCGGTATTTCTCAAGCAGGCTGTCGCGGCCCTTCAGCGTCTCCGTGCCCTCATAGTGCCAGTACTGCGCGAGCTCCGGCAGCGCCTCGCTCTCGTGTTCGCCGTCCATGTAGGTGAAGGAGCCGGTCTCCCTGTCCCAGACGAAGTCATACTCGCTGGACTTGCCCGCGCAGACGACTTCCAGTCCGAGCACCTGGGCCCAGGAGTAAAGGTCGAGAAGGTTGCGGGGCTGGTCGCCGTTGACGAGGGAGTAGACCGCGCCGTACTTCTCCGCCATCTGGTGCAGGATCGGCCCGCAGACGGAGTCGGTCTCCTTGGAGACCATGTAGACGTTGATGCCCTTTTTGAGGGCGATCATGGCGGCGTCGGAACTCACCTTCGTGTTGCCGGTGCATTCCACCATCGCGGTGATCCCGCATTCCATGACCAGGCGATAATCGGGGGTGACAATGATGACGTCTTCCGCCGCGGCGCGGATCTCTTCCTCCGTGCGGCAGACGACGATAGACGCGGGGTCGTAGCCGATCTCTGTCAGGACATCCACGCACTCGTCGGTGTGGCGGGAGCAGATCACGCGCAGCTGCATGTGCGCTACGGTCGGGATCTGGGCCAGCAGGGTATAGCCATACCCTTTGGTCGCGCCGATGATGCCTACGCGGGATACTTTGCCGCTCTTGTCATTCAGAAGCTTTGTATAATCCATGATCGTCCTCCGTGGGATGAAATCTATTGCAGCAGTTTCTGTAGTCAGGGATCAGGGGCGGAACGCGATCTTGATCGCGGCGTCGTTCTTGTCCGCGAGGTCAAAGCCCTGCTTCAGGTCCGCAAGCGGAAGGATGTCCGTGAACAGAGGCTTGATCTTGACAGAACCCTGGATGATCGGGCGCATCGTGTCGGGGACCCAGACGAATCTCTCCTGCCAGGTGTGATGGACGAGGCAGGTATTGACGAACTCCAGGCCGTCATCGTGCCAGCGGCTGATGTTGAGCGTGACGGGAGTGGTCACCCAGCTGTAGAAGACGAACTTGCCGTTGTGGCGGAGCATGGCGCTGGCGGCGTTGAAGGACTCGGCGGTGCCGGCCGCTTCCACGACCACGTCACAGCCGCGGCCGCCGGTCAGGGCCTTGACCTTCTCGACGGGATCCTCTTCGCGGGAGTTGATCACGATATCCGCGCCGAGTGCTTTGGCCAGGTTCAGCTTGCCCTCGAGGACGTCTACAACGATGACCTGATAGGCACCTTTGAGCTTGGAGCACTGGGCGATGATCTGTCCGGCATAGCCGGCGCCCATCACGACGACGGTGTCACCGAGCTGCACGCCGGAATTGAGGCCGGAGAACATGGCGCAGGCGGTGGGTTCACCAAGAGCTGCGATGTCCATATCCAGGCCTTCCGGGACGGGCTGGAGCTGGAAAGCTTTGGACTTGAAATAATCGGCAAAGTTGTTGTTCCAACCGAAGGCCATGACCTTGTCGCCGACTTTGTAATCGGTGACTTTGTCGCCGACCGCCACGACCGTGCCGCCGCTCTCGTGGCCGAGAAGGAAAGGAAATTCCGGTTTCTGGCGGAACTCGGCGGTCTGCGGGGGCATGAAGCCGCGGTAGAAGTTCTTGTCGGAACCGCAGATGCCGATCATGTGGTTCCTGACGATGATATCGTCTTCTTCACAGACGAGTTCGCGCTCGATGAGTTCAATGTCGTAAGGGCCGTTCAGGCGGGCTGCTCTTGTAACGAATTTCTCCATGATCTGCCTCCTTAAGCTTTTTTAGGAAAATGTGCCGGAGCCGGGAGAAAAGAGGAGGATCCGGCACAGATGGGGGTCATTTGGTCAGCAGCCTGTCATCAGATCACATGCAGCGCGACTAAGATGCAGGTGATGACGGCTCCGGTGAAGCCGGCTACGGTGGAAGCACCGCCGACCGCGCGGATACCCTGGCTGACGTTCATGTTGGACATGGAAACAGTTACCCAGAAACCGGAGGAGTTGGCGTGCTTGAACATCAGGGCGCCGGTGCCGCAGGCAAGGAAAGCGGCGACGGGGGAGATGCCGAGGGTGGCCAGCATGGGCTCAACGAGGGCGGCGGCAGTCATGACGCCGAGAGCGTTGGAGCCGGTAATGACATGGATCAGGGCTGCGATGATGATCGGGATCAGGATCGCGGGGAACGGGGACTCGGCGACGATCGCCGCGATCTGGTCGGCAACACCCGCGTTCTTTACGAATGTAGCCAGCGCACCGCCCATACCGGTGACGACGATCGGCATAGCAGCGGCGACAGTGCCTTCGCCGACCCACTTGTCGAGAACTTCGGGAGTCTTCCACTTGTCACCGGTGAGGGTGAGGGACAGGAGACATCCGGTGAACAGAGCTGCCAGCGGGCTGCCGATGAAGGCCATGAAGTTGGCGAATCCGCTCTCGGGCATCATGACGGACACAGCGGTGTTGATCAGGATCAGGATCAGCGGAACGATGATCGGCATCAGGGACTTGGTGAGGGAAGGAAGCTGCATGTTCTCAGCTTCTTTTGCGGCGTCAAGGATCTCCTGTTTCGGGGAGACGGGCTCTTTCAGCGTCATGCAGTAGAAGGTCGCGGCGATGACGGAAGGGATGGCAACGATGACGCCCCAGAGGATCGCCTGGCCCAGCGGCACATGCAGGAGCGCAGCCGCGGAGACCGGACCGGGTGTCGGAGGGACGAGGGAAGCGGTGACGAGGGCGCCGAGATAGAGTGCAGCGCCGTAGCTCATCATGGACTTGCCGGTACGGACAGCCAGCAGGGAAACGATCGGGACCAGCAGGATCACGACGGTGTCGGCGAAGATCGGGATGCCGAGGATCGCGGAAGCCAGGGCGATAGCCCAGATGATATTCTTCTCACCGACCAGGCTGATCGCCCACTTGGTGATCGTGATGGCCGCGCCTGTCTTCTCGAGGACAGTACCCATGGTACATCCGAGGAAGATCACGATCGCGACGCTCTTGATGGTGCCGGAGAATCCGGAATTGATCGTTCCTTCGATATCCTGCCAGGGGGTGTGCAGCGCAATGGCAAGCGCGAGCGCAGCGATCAGGATACCCATGGAGGCGTTGACGTGGAACTTGGAGATGAGCACGATCATCAGTGCAATGGCGATCGCGAAGACGATGAGTACATAAGCTGTTGACATTTTACATATCCTCCTTTTCAGTGTGTCTGGTGAAGCGTCTGCCGGAGTAATAAGCAAATGGCGTGCCAGAAAAAAGAGGGCTAAAAATAGTATTTTTGCACGTTTTTTTGGAAACATGCGAAAAAATGATGCAAAACAGCGTTGCAGCGTCTCTGAATAGCGAAACACTGCAACGCAACAATACTGTCTGCAACGGGATGCAGCATCACAGGCCATACTTCCGCATCTTCCGCCAGAGGGTGGTCCGGTCGAAACCGAGCCGGGCAGCGGCTTCTCCGCGGCGGCCTCCGCACGCCGCCAGTGCCTGCACGATGCGGTCGCGTTCGGATCCCGGCATCTCTTCGGAAGGGGAGACAGGCGCAGATCCCGGCATCGGATCATCGCGGCCGGCAGAGGACGGCGCGAGGCCGGGAAGGAGACTGCCGGGCTCCGCGGCCGGGAAGGGCTCCAGATCCTTCGGAAACAGGACCGCGGAGAGATCTTCCGGGGACAGGCTGCCGCCGCTGCTGACCGCGCAGATCCTTTCGATGATGTTCTGCAGTTCCCGGATGTTTCCGGAGAACGGATAGGTCCGCAGGAGCGCGACCGCGTCTTCATCGATCCGCGGGACGGCCAGCCCGCTGTGCGCGCATTCTCTTTCGAGCAGCTTCCGGAAGAGCATCTCCGTATCCGCCCCGCGCTCGCGCAGCGGCGGGATATACAGCCGCAGGACATCCAGACGGTACATCAGGTCCCTACGGAAGCGTCCGCTCTCACAGAGCTGCCGGATACTGACGTTGGTCGCCGCGATGATGCGCACGTCGATGTCGATCACCCGGCGGTCGCCGATCCGTCGCACCTGCCGCTCCTGGAGGACCCGCAGGAGCTTGGTCTGCGTCGGGAGCGGGATCTCCTCGATCTCATCCAGGAAGAGAGTCCCCCCGTGTGCCTGCTCGAACAGACCCATCTTGCCGCCTTTCGAGGCGCCGGTGAAAGCCCCTTCCGCATAACCGAAGAGCTCGCTCTCCAGCAGGTTCTCCGGAAGCGCGGCGCAGTTGATGGCGACGAAAGGTCCTTTGGACCTGCGGCTCGCCTGATGGATGCTCTGCGCGAACAGCTCCTTGCCGGTCCCCGTTTCGCCGATCAGGATGACATTTGCGTTGGTCACCGCGTATTTCGCGGCTGTACCGATGGTCCGGTCCATGACGTCGGACGTGTGCAGGATATCGTCGAACCGGTACCTTGCCTGCAGCCCGTGTTCATGGAGCTTGCGGCGGATCTGTCCCTCCAGGCGCTGGATCTCCGTGATATCGCTGAAGGTGACCACCACGCCGGCGACCTGCGTCTCCAGCATGACCGGACGCAGGGATACGGAGACGGTGAGCCCGGTGGCGGGGATCTTCAGGACACGTCCCTCCACTTCCTGTCTGGTCGCAAGGACTGCCTGAAAGGGCTCGTCCAGATAGGGGAGCACGTCTTTCAGGGAGCGGTTCATAAGGCTCCTGTCCCCGTTCATCCGGCGGACCAGATGATTGCGGACCCGGATGATCCCGCTGCTGTCGACATAGAGGATCCCTTCCCTTGAAGAATAGATGACCGTCTTGTACATCTGGGATGTGATCCGCTCGGCGCGGACCCGCTCTACGGTGCGGACAGCCACTTCCAGCGCCAGGTTCACGGCCTCTTCGCCCGTGCGCACGATCACGGAAGGGATCCCGGCCCGGGCAGCGGCCATATTGGCGCTGTAGCCTCCGATGAGCGCGTCGCATCCGTCGCTGATGGCCTGCCGTACCATGGCCGGCAGATCTCCCGGATCCGTAGAGCGATAGATCTCCGTGCGGACGGACAGTGCTTCGGAGAGCCCCTGCACCTCGAGAAGGTGCTGCGGGAAGCCGAATACGGCGATCTTCTCCGGCGCATAGCGGTCCCTGCATTCCACAAGCGCCCGGATGATGTCGTAACCGGAGACGTTGAGGCGGATGACCGGCTTGTCGGGATGGCGGCTCCCGATATTGGAAGCGGTATAGCCGCGGGCAATGACCGCGTCGTAAGGAGATAGGTCGATGCCCTCTGTATCCTCGACAGGATGGGTCTCGGTCCGTATGCGGAGGCCTTCGCCGGGCGGATGCTGCGCCAGGATGGACTCCACTTTTTCCTGCATTTCCGGGTATGGTACGATGATGAGGATCGAGATCAAGGGATGCTCCTTTCTGCCGGGAGGGCACAGGAGGACGAACGGGATGACGCAGAGGAATGTTGCAGTATGCTGCGTGTTGCGTTTCTTTCATCATAGAGGATGCAACAATCGCTGTCAATTCTCCGCGCGCAAGCCGGAAAAGCACTGAAAACAGGGGCAAACGGGACGTATCCCGCTGGCATGGTAATTGCTATGATATACATCGGAAACCCGGTCCACAACGAATGACAGGAGGTAAGCATGGCATATATCGGTATCATCGCGGACGATTTTACGGGTGCGAGCGACGCGGCTTCTTTTCTTGTGAAAGGCGGTCTCCGGACCAAACTGTATAACGGAACAGCATCTCTGTCGGACAGCGGCGCGGAGGACGCGGAAGTGCAGGCGGTCGTGATCGCCCTCAAATCCCGCACACAGGAGACGTCGGCCGCGGTGCGCGACAGTCTGGAAGCTGCCCGGGCACTGCTCGCTCGCGGGGTACGGAAGATCTATTTTAAATACTGTTCCACATTTGACTCGACGCCGGAGGGAAATATCGGGCCGGTCGCCGACGCGCTGATGGAGTGCACCGGCTCCCCGTACAGCATCCTCTGTCCCGCGCTTCCCGTGAACGGACGGGTCCAGAGAGGCGGGAAACTCTATGTCAACGGCGTGCCGCTGGATGAGAGCCCCATGAAGGACCATCCGCTGACACCGATGCGGGACTCCGACCTGACCCGCCTGATGGCTCCGCAGAGCCGGTATCCCTCATATGCGGTCCCGGTGGAGGAGACTGCCGCGTTTCTCGAGGCACATGCCGGGGAACGTTTCTATCTGGTCCCCGATTACACGGACGCCGCGGACGGCGAGCACATCGCGGAGACCTTCGCCGATCTGCCGCTTCTGACCGGCGGGAGCGGCCTTCTTGAGCCGCTGGCCAGGATCTGGGCACAGAAGCTGGAGGAAGCCGGGCGGATCCCCGCAAGCGCGGCACCGGGAGAAGCGCTCCTCCTTGCCGGAAGCTGCAGCGCCGCGACGCTCTCCCAGATCGCGCACTGGGAGAAGGCAGGCAACCCTTCCTATAAACTGGATCCTATGCGCGTGCTCTCCGGAGAGGAGACGCCGGAGCATGTGATGGCCTTTGTCCGCGGGATGCGGGAGCAGGGAAGAGCATCTCTTGTCTACAGCTCTGACCGTCCGGAGAAAGTCCGGGCTTACCAGGAGGCCGGCGCGCAGAAGATATCCGCGGCGCTCGAATCCTTCACGGCAGCCCTGGCGAAGGCGGCGGTACAGGAAGGATTTACACGGATCATCTCCGCCGGCGGGGAGACCTCCGGCGCTGTTACGCAGGCACTGGGCTTCTCTTCCTATCTGATCGGCGAGAGCGTCGCGCCGGGCGTGCCGGTGATGGTCCCCGCGGGCAGGCCGGAGATCCGCCTGATCCTCAAGAGCGGCAATTTCGGACAGGAAGATTTCTTCACACGGGCCTGCCGCATGACGTACTCGCAGGAAGTGCAGGACGCTGTCTGGGCTGCCCACAGCCTGTTCGAACGCGGCAAGACCAGCGGTTCCAGCGCGAACATGAGCTTCCGTGTCGGAGACACGGTCTATATCAGTGCGAGCGGGACCTGCTTCGGGACGCTGCAGCCGGAGGACTTCGTTCCGATCCGTTTTGACGGAACGCCTCTTGCCGGCCGTAAACCGAGCAAAGAGTGGCCGCTGCACACGGCCCTCTACGCGAAGGATCCGTCCGTCGGCGCGGTCATTCACACACACAGCACCTATTCGGTCCTGTGGAGCTTCCTCCCGGTGCCCGATGAGACAGACTGCATCCCGCAGCACACACCGTACCTGCGCATGAAGCTCGGCAAGGTCGGGGAAGTGCCCTACGAGAAGCCGGGTTCGGAGGCACTGTTCGCCGCCTTCCGGAGCCGCGTCGCCGGGAGCGACGGCTTCCTGCTGAAGCAGCACGGACCGGTCGTCCCCGGAAAGAGCGTCATGGAAGCGTTCTACAACATTGAGGAACTGGAAGAGAGCGCGCGCGTCGCGTGGGAGCTTCACCGCGCGGGGATCCGGTGAGCGCTGCGGAAGACAGACGTTCCCGCCTCTGACGATCACACACAGAAAGACCCCGGGCACCGCATCGTGCCCGGGGCTTTTGTATGCTGTTTCTGCTGTCAGGGTGTCACGGAGAGACCGGATGTCACTGTTTTCCGGATCAATATCCCTTCTCCTTCAGCGAAGCCATGAAGTGCAGGAGCTTCTCGTTGAACTCGTCGGGATAGACGTCGAAGAAGACGTGGCCGCCGTGCTCGAAGGGATAGCTCTCGGTGTACGGGGAATTCTTCGCCCCTTCCGGCCACCATTTGGTCGCGAGCTCACGGCCGTTGGCGGTGACCTTGCCGTCCGCTCCGAAGAAGACCATGGGGACGGTGATCTTCTCCAGCAGCTCGTAGCAGTTGATGGCGGTCATATCGCTGTAGATGGCAAAAGCGATCCACGGCGGGGTCTGGGTCATCTGTCCGCAGCTCCAGGCGACCTTGCTGTCGTCGTTGCCGTCGTACATCATGTGGCAGAAGAACTCGCAGTAGCCTTCCCAGCCGTTGTAGACCATCTTGAGCTGATCCGTGAGATGGGTGCTGTTCCAGCCCTTGAGGCCGTGGGCGTTCCAGGGCTCGTCGTACATGGCGCCGAGAGGGCAGTCTATGAGACCGAGCGCCTTGACTCTGTGCGCGCCGTACATATCAAAGTACTTGACGATGAACTGGCCGGCCATGGACCAGCCGAGCATGACGGCATCCTTCACATCCAGGTAATCGAGGAGTTCCTTGATGTCCTGGACGTTGCGGCGGACGGTGTGGCCCTGCAGGCCCTTGGAGGAGGCGCCCTGTCCGCGGGGGTCGAAGGTGATCACGCGGTGTTCCCCGGCCAGCTTCGGGATGTTGTTGTCGAAGTAGTGGGTCGTGCAGCAGTAGCCGGGGACCAGCACGATCGGATCGCCCTTTTCGGGGGAGTGGTCCTCAAAATACAGGATCGCGTCGTCACTGGTACGGAAGAAATTGTCTTTGGTTGCCATTTCTCATTACCCTCCTGAATAGATGAAGCTTAGCGGTTGACGACAGCTGCTCTATGGATAAACAGGAAAGACATGTTTATACCTGTGCCATAAAATCACCGGTGGACAGATATGTCCTTATGCGCCGGTGCTTTCCTCCTGTGCGAAAAGCGGCGACGGGTCATAGAAATGATTGACGAGGGCGATCACCCGGCCGACGCCCAGCATAGCGGCGACGGAGCCGATTCCGAGGCCAACGATCCGGTGAAAACCGAACCAGCCGAGGACCAGCGTCGTCAGAACGCAGAAGGTGTCGAAGAAATTCTTGACGTCGCCGACCTTTTGGTGAAGGAAATCGGCGATGGCCTGCACGATGCCTGTTGCCAGGATGATCATGCCGAAAATATAGATGAGAAGACGTGTGACGAACCTGCCGGCGGGGCTTTTGGAAAGCAATTGCATGTGGATGACCTCTGAAAAACGAAATTCTATTAAAGGTATATCACGGGAGAGTAAGTCTTGCAAACGTTTGCAAAAACTTCTTGCGCAGTCCCGCGCTATCTTTTATAATAAGTGCAGATGTATAAGGCAGCATCCCGGCGACCCCCTTCCGCCGCCATGCTGTGCGTATTTGAAGCGCCCGCACAGGGTGTATCGGCATTTTTCTCAATCTGATCAGGCATTTCTGCCGGAAGGGGTCTCTATGGAACAACGCCACGAAAAATTCCACTACCGCACACTCGAACAGCTGCAGGCAAGGGCCGCCGAACTGGGGGTCTCTCTTCCTTTTGCGCAGGACACGCACGTCCTTGCGGAGCCGGTGAAGGTACGCGGTCTCGTCTTCCCCAACCGCCTGGGCATCGCGCCGATGGAAGGCGCGGATTCCCTTCCCAACGGCTCGCCGTCCGACTACACCACGCAGCGCTATGTGAACGAGGCGATCGGCGGCAGCGCTGTGATCTGGTTCGAGGCGATCTCGATCGTCGAGGAAGGGCGCTCGAGCCGCACACAGCTGATGCTCACGAAGGACAACCTCGAGGACTACAAGGTCTTCTGCGCGAAGATCAAGGAGGCGGGGCTCAAAGCGAACGGTTTTGCCCCCTATCTGATCATGCAGGCCAATCACTCGGGCCGCTATTCGAACCCGGACAACAAGCCGGCGCCGATCATCGCCTACCGCAACCCTGTTTATGAGCAGTACCGGGCGGCGGACGACAGCTGCATCGCCACGGACGATTATCTGAAGGGCCTGGAGGAGAAGTTCGGGGAGGCCGCTGCGCTCGCCAAAGAGGCGGGCTTCGACGCCGTCGACATCAAATCCTGCCACGGCTACCTCCTGGCGGAGCTGTCCAGCGCTTTCGAGCGCCCCGGCCTGTACGGCGGCAGCTTCGAGAACCGCACGCGCCTGCTCCGGAATGGCGTGCAGGCCGCCAAAGTCTATGAGGACGACCATTTCATGGTCACCTGCCGCCTGGGCATGTACGACGGCACGCCTTATCCCTACGGCTGGGGCGTGAAGCGCGACGGCTCCACAGAGCCGGATCTCACTGAGGCGAAGATGCTGGTCAGACAGCTCCACAGCGAGTACGGGATGGACCTGGTCAACCTGACCATGGGCAATCCATATGTCACGACCCATGTCACCCGTCCCTACGACGCCGGCAAGTACCTGCCGGACGAGCACCCGCTCGTCGGCATCGGCCGCATGATCGACGGCATCGCGGAGGTTCGCAGGGAAGTTCCGGACATGGTCGTCTACGGCTCGGCGCCGTCCTACCTGCGCCAGTACGCCGACCTCTTCACCGCCGGCGCGGTGGAGCAGGGCATGATCGACGGCATGCTGTTCGGGCGCATGGCCTTCGCGGATCCGGACTTTGCTAACGAGATCCTTCGGGACGGAAGGATCGACCCGAAGCGCGTATGTCTCACATGCGGCAAGTGCGGCGACCTGATCCGCGCCCACAAGCCCACCGGCTGCGTCGTCCGCAACTACAAGACCTTCGGGGGCTTCTACCAGGAGTTCGTGGAGGAGAAGAAGGGGCTGCCGGAGAACTTCCGGGGGTAAAACAGAGGGTGCGAAGTTCAGTTTCTCACTGTGAACCCTCTGTCGCAGCTTGCGGTCATTGGACCGCAAGCTGTCACTACGCAGAGAAAGGTGAGAGAGGCGCCGGGTTCGGTTTGTCATTGTGAGCCTTCTGTCGCAACTTGACGCCAGAGGGCGTCAAGTTGTCACTACGTAATTAATAAGGAGAGACGATGTTGGAGCGGAGTATTGAGAATGTCGTGATCGGGAGCGGGGCGGCAGGGCTGGCGACGGCGCTGCGGCTGTGGAATCTCGGGGAGCAGGATACGGCGCTCGTCACCGAAAATATGCTCGCCGGGACGTCACGGAACACCGGATCGGACAAGCAGACCTACTACAAGCTGTCTCTGGCGGGGGGCGATCCGGACAGCATCGCGGCGATGGCGGAGGATCTGTTCGCCGGCGGTGCGGTCGACGGGGACACGGCGCTCTGCGAGGCGGCGCTGTCGGCGCGGGGGTTCTACAATCTGGTGGAGCTCGGGGTGCCTTTTCCCTGCAATGAGTACAGTGAGTACATGGGATACAAGACGGACCACGACCGCGGCCGGCGGGCCACGAGTGCCGGCCCTTACACGTCCCGGCTGATGACCGAGGCGCTGGAGCGGGCGGTCCGCGGGACCGGCGTCGCGATCCTGGACGGCCTGCAGGCGATCCGGCTGCTCTGCACGGACGGCGCGGTGCGGGGTGTGCTCTGCATGGACCGGAGTGCTGCTGCGGAGGACGGTGCGGATCGTTTCATCCTTCTCTGGGCCCGCAACGTGGTCCTCGCGACCGGCGGGCCGGCGGGCATGTACCGCGACAGCGTCTATCCCCAGTCCCAGCTGGGCGGCAGCGGTATGGCTTTTGCGGCGGGAGCAGCCGGTAAAAACCTCACCGAATGGCAGTTCGGCATGGCCTCGGTCGCCCCTCGCTGGAACGTGTCGGGGACCTATATGCAGGTGCTGCCTCGCTTCTACTCCACGAATCAGGAAGGCGGAGATGAGAGGGAATTCCTGGAGGAATACTTCGGGGACGAGGGCGAGATGCTCTCGATGATCTTCCTGAAGGGCTACCAGTGGCCCTTCGATGTGAAGAAGATCTTCGGCGGCTCCTCCGTCATCGACCTGCTGGTCTACCGGGAGACGATCCTGCGCGGCCGGCGCGTCTATCTGGACTTCCGGAAGAATCCCGGGGACCGGCCTGTTCCGTTCGACCGCCTGTCTGAGGAAGCACACACCTACCTGGAGAAGGCCGGTGCCCTTTTCGGCACCCCGATCGAGCGACTGGCGCACATGAATCAGCCGGCGATCGACTTCTACGCGGATCATCATGTGGATCTGTGCACGCAGCCGCTGGAGATCGCGATCTGCGCCCAGCACAATAACGGCGGTATCGCCGCGGATGCCAACTGGGAGACCTGCATCCGCGGGCTCTTCGCGGTGGGCGAAGTCAACGGAAGCCACGGCGTGACGAGACCCGGCGGATCCGCCCTCAATGCCGGCCAGGTCGGCGCCGTGCGCGCTTCGCAGGCGATCCATCTGCGGCGGCTGTGGGAGGAGGCGGAGAAGGTGCCCGGCGGGGGCGACGGGCGCGATAGCTTTGACGGATGCGACAACTGCAATGCGGAAGTGCAGGCAGCTCTGCGCCGTGAGGCGGAGGAATTCGCAGCCATGGCCGATCGCGCCTGCGGGGACAGAAGACCGGCAGATCTCTGGCAGGAGCTGACAGCATCCATGAGCGCCGCCGGCGGTATGATCCGCAACCGGGAGGCGATCCGCGAAGCGCTCGCGCAGACAGAGACTTATCTTGCGCAGTTCACGCAGACATTGCGCAAGCCTGCCCCGAAGGAACTGTCCCTTTTCTTCCGCCTGTATGACATGCTGCAGTGCAGAAGGATGTACCTTTACGCGATGCAGGAGTACGCCGGCAGCGGCGCCGGAAGCCGCGGCTCCGCACTGTACACGGACCCGGCGGGGCAGATGCCGGGAGGCGGCGGTGACGGAGCGGCGGAGGAAGGCAGTCTGCCGGAGATCTTCCGTTGCACCCTCGATGACGGCGCACACAGCGGCGTGATCCAGGAAGTGCAGTGCGGCCCGGACGGACAGCCTGCCGCCATCTGGCGGCCTGTGCGGCCGATCCCGCAGCCGGATGACTTCTTTGAGAACCAGTGGCGGGAGTACCGCAGGCGCAATAGAATTTGAAGAGTGTTCTGGTTAGTGAAAATCCGGCTTGCTGCCGGATTTTCATTATTTCCGGAAGCAATTTATTGCGACAGCGCATACCTGTCGATCATGCTGTCCGAAATGG
>DFIR01000015.1 GCA_002372815.1 Lachnospiraceae bacterium UBA3692 | reverse complement strand
TAATCACCCCCTCCTACTCGATTACAACCCGCAAAGTTCTTGTGAATCTGCACAATTTACAGGTGTGAAAGGCGACGTATGTGCTATAATATCCTCATAACACAAGTATCGCGGTGCGGTACAGAAAGAGGTGACTATGAGATTCAAGATCGTCGGAAAGAACGTAGAAGTTACCGAAAACCTGGATCGTACGATCCGGGAGAAACTGTCGAAACTGGACAAGTACCTTCCGGAGGACACGACGGCACACGTCACGCTCAGCGTGCTCCGTGACAGGCACAAAGTGGAAGTGACCATTCCCGTGAAGGGAAACATCATCCGCTCGGAACAGGTCAGCAATGACATGTATGTCTCCATCGATCTTGTGGAGGAGGTGCTGGAGCGCCAGATCCGCAAGTACAAGGACAAACTGCTGGCCAGATATCAGAACAACAGCGAGACGCTGCGCAAGGCCTTCATCGAGAAGGAGAGCGTCGAGGAGGACGGCATCCGCATCGTCCGCAGGAAACAGTTTGAGATGAAGCCGATGTATCCGGATGATGCCTGTGTGCAGATGGAACTGCTCGGACATTCCTTCTACGTCTTCATGAATGCGGAGACGGAGAGAGTCGCTGTCGTCTATCGCCGCAAGGGCGGTACATACGGGCTGATCGAGCCGGAGGCATGATCCGCCGCGTGTGGGGATCACGAAGAGGTCGTCGCTGGTATACAGGGAACCTGTTGCAAAGGAATAGCAGCTATGATATAATAGCTTCTATGATAATTATTTAACAATCTCGTGCGGGCGGAACACCCCGGATGAGACACAGAACTGAAAAGAACGGAGGAGAAGATGGCGAAAAAGGTAGTATTGGCAGGTGCCTGCCGCACAGCGATCGGTAAGATGGGCGGAGTGCTCAGCTCTGTCCCCGCAGCGGACCTCGGAAGCATCGTGATCAAGGAAGCTCTGAAGCGCGCGGGTGTTGCGCCGGAGCAGGTCGATGAAGTGCTCATGGGCTGCGTCATCCAGGCCGGCCAGGGTCAGAACGTCGCGAGACAGGCATCCATCAAGGCGGGTCTTCCTGTGGAAGTGCCTGCAGTCACGATCAACGTCGTCTGCGGCAGCGGCCTGAACTGTGTGAACATGGCGGCGGACATGATCCTCGCCGGTGATGCGGATATCGTCGTGGCGGGCGGCATGGAGAACATGTCCGCGGCTCCTTACGCGATGATGAACGGCCGTTTCGGCTACCGCATGAACAACGGCGTCCTCGTCGACACGATGATCAAGGACGCGCTGTGGGATGCTTTCAATGACTATCACATGATCCGCACCGCTGACAATGTGGCGAAGCAGTGGGGCCTGACCAGAGAAGAGCTGGACCAGTTCTCCGTGAATTCCCAGAATAAGTGCGAAGCGGCCGTCGCAGCCGGCAAGTTCGACGACGAGATCGTTCCGGTGGAAGTGAAGGTCAAGAAGAATACGGTCCTTGTCAACAAGGACGAAGGCCCTCGTCCCGGCACGACCATGGAAGCCCTTGCGAAGCTTCGCCCGATCAATGCGGACGGCGTGACCACCGCGGGCAATGCTTCCGGTATCAATGACGGCGCTGCGGCGATCGTCGTGATGAGCGAGGAGAAGGCCAAGGAGCTCGGCGTGACTCCTATGGCTACCTGGATCGCCGGTGCTCTCGGCGGCGTCGATCCCAGCATCATGGGCGTCGGCCCGGTCGTAGCGACGAAGAAGGTCCTGAAGAAGACCGGCCTGACCATCGATGATTTCGATCTGTATGAGGCGAACGAGGCGTTTGCTGCGCAGTCTGTGGCTGTCGGCAAGGAACTCGGCTTCGATCTCTCCAAGCTCAACGTCAACGGCGGCGCGATCGCCCTCGGCCACCCTGTCGGCGCTTCCGGCTGCCGCATCCTGGTCACCCTTCTGCATGAGATGCAGAAGAGAGACGCCAAGAGGGGTCTCGCGACGCTCTGCATCGGCGGCGGCATGGGCTGCGCGACGATCGTTGAGAGATAATTGATCCTGCAGCTCAGCGGACTGCCGGTCTCTGCGGAGGCTGACGGTCCGCTGCGGATATTGTAAAGGAGATGAGAGACATGGGATTTGTTAATTATGAAGTCGAAGGCGCTGTGGGTATTCTTACGATCGAACGCCCCAGGGCTCTCAACGCTCTCAATTCTGAGGTGCTGGACGACCTGAACGCCGTACTGGACCAGGTGGACCTTGAGACAGTCCGCTGCCTGATCCTGACCGGTTCCGGCGACAAATCTTTCGTCGCGGGCGCCGATATCGGCGAGATGAGCACCCTCACCAAGGCGGAAGGCGAGGCCTTCGGCAAGAAGGGCAACGACATCTTCCTCCGCATCGAGAAGTTCCCGATCCCCGTGATCGCGGCGGTCAACGGTTTCGCGCTGGGCGGCGGCAATGAGATCGCCATGAGCTGCGACATCCGCATCTGCTCCGAGAACGCGATCTTCGGACAGCCCGAAGTGGGCCTGGGCATCACGCCCGGCTTCGGCGGCACGCAGAGACTGGCAAGACTCGTGAGCCCCGGCATGGCCAAGCAGATCATTTTCAGCAACAGCAATATCAAGGCTGCGGAAGCTTACCGGATCGGCCTCGTGAACGCCGTGTATCCGCAGGAGGAGCTCCTTCCCGCCGCGAAGAAGCTCGCGGCCAGGATCGCCGCACAGGCTCCCATCGCTGTCCGTGCCTGCAAAGAGGCCATCAACGAGGGTCTGCAGGTCGATATCGAGAAGGGCGTGGAGATCGAAGAGAAGCTGTTCGGCAGCTGCTTCGAGAGCTATGACCAGAGGGAAGGCATGGCCAACTTCCTCAGAAAGAAAGACGATCCCAACAAGGTCAAGGTCGTCGCTTTCCAGAATAAGTGATCGTTTCAAAGGTAAACCAGCATCAGAATAAAGGAGGAAAATCAAATGAAAGTAGGAGTCATCGGCGCCGGCACCATGGGTTCGGGCATCGCGCAGGCATTCGCACAGTGTGACGCGGTGGAGAAGGTCTATCTCTGCGACATCAAGCAGGAGTTCGCGGACGGCGGTTTTGCCAAGATCCAGAAGGGTCTCTCCAAGCAGGTCGCGCGCGGCAAGATGGCACAGGAGAAGGCGGACGCCATCTGCGGCAAGATCGTGACAGGCCTGAACGATATCTGCGTGGACGCGGACCTGGTCGTGGAAGCGGCGCTCGAGAGAATGGATATCAAGAAGGACTGCTTCAAGAAGCTGCAGGACGAGATCGTGAAGAATCCTGACTGCATCTTTGCTTCGAATACTTCCTCCCTCTCCATTACCGAGATCGGTGCAGGCCTCTCCAAGCCCGTGATCGGCATGCACTTCTTCAATCCGGCTCCCGTCATGAAGCTGGTCGAAGTCATCGCCGGCCTGAACACCCCTGCAGAGATGGTCGAGAAGGTCAAGGAGATCTCCGTGCAGCTGGGCAAGACCCCTGTGCAGGTCAACGAGGCTGCCGGTTTCGTCGCGAACCGCATCCTGATCCCGATGATCAACGAAGCCATCAATGTCTATCAGGCAGGCGTTGCGGACATCGAGGGCATCGACAATGCGATGAAGCTCGGCTGCAATCACCCGATGGGCCCGCTTGAGCTCGCCGACTATATCGGTCTGGACATCGTTCTGGCGATCATGGATGTCATCTTCGAGGACACGCACGATTCCAAGTATGCGGCGAGCCCGCTGCTGCGCAAGATGGTCCGCGGCAAGAAGCTCGGCGTGAAGACCGGTGTGGGCTTCTACGACTATTCCAACGGCAAGGTGCCGACCGACAAGAAGTGATTGACGGAAGATTCTGCATTTAAGACCGCGCAGGCTGCCACGGCATACGTGCCGGGGCAGCCTGTTTCTTACAGGACAGGAACAGACACCATGACAGAGAACCAGAATACGATCCTGCAGTACGAGACGGTCGCCTACCTCCCCGGGGAGAGGGCGATCCGGATCATCGACCAGACACTTCTCCCGGGCACGATCCGGCTGATCCTGCTGCGGACAGCGGAGGAGATCCGGGAGGCGATCTACCTGCTGAAGGTGCGCGGAGCCCCGGCGATCGGCGTGACCGCGGCGTTCGGGATCAGCCTGCTGACGGAAGGCGCGCTTCCGGCGGTGGAGGACGACACGCCGGAGCGGCATGCGGAGAATTACGAGGCGCTGCGATCCTTCTTCCTGGACCGGGCGGCATATCTGGAATCCGCACGGCCGACAGCCGTCAATCTGGCCTGGGCGCTCAGACGCATGCAGAGCGTGCTGGACAGCTGCGGGAGCCGTCAGGAGATGACCATGCGGGAGATCTGCGCGCTGCTGCGGGAAGAGGCTTACAGGATCCGCAACGAGGACGTGGAGGTGTGCAGGAGGATCGGCGAGTACGGACTCACGCTCCTCAAGCCCGGGGACGGCGTCCTGACGCACTGCAACGCCGGACAGCTGGCGACGATCCGCTACGGCACGGCGACAGCGCCCATGTACCTCGCGCAGGAGAGGAACTACGGACTGCACATCTATGCGGACGAGACGCGGCCGCTCCTGCAGGGAGCGAGGCTCACTGCCTTTGAACTGTCGTCGGCCGGCATGGATGTGACGCTGCTCTGCGACAATATGTCCGCCTCCCTGATGCGGACGGGCGCGGTGCAGGCGGTCTTTGTGGGGTGCGACAGGGTCGCTGCAAACGGGGATGCCGCGAACAAGATCGGCACCAGCATGGCGGCGCTGGCCGCGAAGCGGTACGGCGTGCCTTTCTACGTGTGCGCGCCCACGTCCACGATCGACATGTCCCTCGAGACGGGAGAGGAGATCGTGATCGAGCAGCGCCCGGCGGAGGAAGTGACGGAGATGTGGTACCGGGAACGGATGACGGCAAGAGATGTGAAGGTCTACAACCCCGCTTTTGACGTCACGGACCACGACCTGATCACCGGCATCATCACCGAGTACGGGATCGCGCGTCCGCCGTTCACGGAGTCGCTGCGGGCCCTTTTCAAAGAACCGCAGGGGTGAGCAGCTGCAGGCCTGCAATAACGCAGACATGAAAAAAAGAGGATGCTGGGAAGCATCCTCTTTCTGCATGTACGTGACAAGATTCGAACTCGCGACCTTCTGGTCCGTAGCCAGACGCTCTATCCAGCTGAGCTACACGTACATTCGTCACGTCTTTAACGCAACATACATATTATAGGAATGGAAGGATTATTTGTCAATAGGAATTTGAAAAATGTTTTGGGCTTCTTTCCCGGTCCCTGAGTGTCTATTACACTGGGTACGAAAAGATTTCGCGCTTGCGAAAGAGGGCACCCGAAAGTATCTTACAGGCAGTGTCATTGAGGAAAGGGGTGGCAGAAATGAGGGACCGGATGCTTCACAGACCGACTGTACAGGAGATCGCGCTCGCGAGCGGCTATTCGCCGGCGACCGTCAGCAAAGCGCTGCACGGATATAAGGAGATCAGCAGGCAGACGACGGCGCTGATCCGTGAGAAGGCCGCGGCGATGGGGTACATGTCGTCCGGAAGGGAGCGCTTCCTGCCGACGGCGGAGAAGAAGATCGCGCTGCTGTCGGGAGAGGGAGAGATCCCCGGCATCGATAAGGGGGCATTTACGGTCGCTTTCTCCCGCAGTCTGGCGGAGCGCGGCTATGATCTGGTGATCCCCGGAAGGCGCGGGATCCGGGAGACGGCGCTTCTGGGGGAACTGCGCGCGGCCGGGCTCTGTCTGCTCTGCGACCGCGAAGAACTGGCCGGCTATATGCCGCTGCTGGACGGCAGCGTGCCGGCGGTCACGGCGGGCGCGTGGGTCGACAGTTGCAGCGCGGTCTGCTATGACTGCCGGGAGGCCGTGAACAGGCTGGAAGACCACCTCCGGGAGGCAGGGTACACCAGGACAGTGCTGATCTGCGGCTCCGCGACGACGCAGGAGCGGCTCCTGTGCGCCTTCTTCCTGCAGCGGAAGCGGGAGGAGGACCGCGGGGAGCCCGAAGGGGACCTGCTCCCCTGCATCCGCAGTGAGGCGGATCCGGACGGGATCGCCTCGGTGCGCACCCAGGTGCAGAGGGTCCTGGCGATGGAGAGAAGGCCGGACTGCATACTGCTGCCGGACGGCCGCCATGCCGCCGCGGCGGCTGCGGAGATCCTCCGGTGCGGGTACAGCATCCCGGAGGATTATGCGGTGGCCTCGCTGTGCGGCAGTACGGGCGGGATCTATGCCGCTGTTCCGGGTGCCGGCGGGGCGGAGGAGGCCCCGGAGAACGCGCGCAGAGAGCGTTTTCCCTCGATCACAGCGATCCTTCCGGATCATGCGCAGATGGGCGCTGCGGCGGCGGAGATGCTCACAGAGGCGCTGGAACAGCCGCTGTGGCACGTCCCGGAGCTGCGGAGGGTCCCGGGGATCCTGGCGCTGGGCTCCTCGACGCTGTGCGGGCAGGGGACGGCTTAGTGTTTATAACACTGGGAAGAGACACTTCCGAAACCGCTGTTTCGCGGGCAAAAACGGGGGATTTTTTTGCTCAAATCCTTGTTGACAGACGGGAGAACCTACGCTATAATAACTTTTGCATTTGACCGATGGTCTGCACCGGGGTGTGGCTCAGCTTGGCTAGAGCGCCTGGTTTGGGAC
>DFIR01000012.1:32181-127263 GCA_002372815.1 Lachnospiraceae bacterium UBA3692 | reverse complement strand
ATAACTACATCCCCTATATACAAAACGCGCTGGTCTGTAAAACCGACACCCCTAAAGCCTATGCGACACCCCTGAGAGGGCAATCGTTAATTTGTATCAAATTTTGCGTCTTGCTTTCGCAGACGATCTCGTCCGCCTTGGGCTCCATGAGATCCACCATCATGCGGATGATGTGGCGGGGCGTACGGAACTGGCCGTTGACCCCCGCCGTGGCGATCTTGGAGAGCAGATATTCGTACACGTCGCCCCGGGTGTCGGCGGCCTTGAGCTGAGCCATCTGGTCATAGATGCCGTCCATGGCTGTGACGATCATGTCTAGCATCAGAGGCGTCGGCACCTTGAAGATGGCGTCACTCATGTATTTGGAATATGCGCTCTCCTTGTCGCCGTGCAGGTTCTTGATGAAAGGGAAAACCCACTCCTGCACGGTGCTGTACATCTTTGCGGCGGGGAAGTCATGGAACACACTCCATTTGAGTTGACTGCCATCCACAGTGCGGTCTCCGATCTGCACCTCTTTGGCAAAGATGCTCTCATAGGGCAGACCCAGCATGGCCGCCTCTTTGGCGCGGAGGTTGTCGGCGTCGTCCAGATCGTGGATGAACATCAGGTAGGTCATCTGCTCGATGACGTCCAGCGGATTTGTCAGGCCGCCGGTCCAGAAGATCTCCCAAAGGCTGTCAATTTTGCTTTTCAGTTCACCTGTAACCATATCTTTACTCCTTCTCCCAGTTCCATCTGTAGGAGGTATATCGTCCTCCGCCGATTTTGATAATATCGCCATTTTTCAGCATATCAGCCAGTGCCCGTTCCACGGTCTTCTGGCTGATATCCGGGCATTGTCGCATGATCTGCGTCTTTGTGATTTTTCCGGTGGTGCTGCGGATGGTTTCCCGGATCCTGTCAGGTTTGGAAAGCCCCCTTGTGATCAGGATATCCACCCGGGACGCAAACTCCCGATAGGCTGCGACCACAACGCCCAGCATATAACGGACAAAGGGGAGATAATCATTTGTTCCTTCATGCCATCCGGTCGAACTGTCCTGCAGAACCTCGTAATAGGTCTCTTTGCTGTCCGCAATCAGGCGCTCAAGGCTGATATATTTTCCGACAGAATACCCGGAACGATACAGCAGAAGAAGGGTCAGCAGGCGGCTCATACGGCCGTTTCCATCGTTGAAGGGATGAATGCAAAGGAAGTCCAGGATGAACATCGGCATCAGCAGAAGGGGATCCAATTCCGGATCCGTCAAGACTTCCTGAAATGCGTTGCACAGGGAATCCATGGCCTCTGGTGTTTCCCATGCCGGGACCGGCTGGAAACGGACGCGCTTTGTCCCGTCCGGAAGCTCTTCAGCAATGATATTATCGGAGTTCTTGAAGCTGCCGCCGATAGCCGAATTGCTGAATTTATACAGATCCCGGTGCAGCTGCAGGATCATGCCCGGCCTGACGGGAATAAAGTCATAGTTTTCGTGGATCGTGTTCAGCACATCACGATATCCGGCGATCTCGCGTTCACTCCGACCCTTCGGGGTTGTCTTGTTCATCACGATCTTTTTTAGCCGGTCGTCGGTGGTGATAATGCCCTCAATACGGTTGGATGCCTCTGTGCTCTGGATCTTTGCAATCTCCAGCAGCTCAGCAAGAGCATCCTTCTGTGCTTCGACAAACAGATTCTGCTGTCCTTTCATTTCATGGATCTGTGCCAGGTACGACACGATCGTCGGCGTCAGCAGCTTCTGATATTCGGTTTTATAGTTCAGTAATCTCATCCAATATCCTCTTTTCGGAGTTCAACATAGTCATTTGAAGTAGTTTTGACTTAATTGCATTTTACCATATGAGGTATCATGAGTCAAAGCAACTATGTCAAATAAGTGTATAATGACTTTATTGGACGAGGAAATGACTATATTGAAAGGGGTATTGGTATGGATAATAGTGCTGTCAGCCCACTGCGAGCCCCCCGAACAAACTAAGTTTACAGCTTTTTTTCTCTGAGGGGATAGAGCCGGAAGCTCATCTCATCCCCGTCTTCGTCTATGGCCTTGACGTGAAGCTCACCGTCCTTCAGAAAAACCTCGTCGACGATGAAGTCAGCGTCCTCGGCGGGTATGCCGTAAGCCGGAGACAAAAAACTCTTTGCTTTTCCGGAAAAAAATATGATATACTACCCAGCGTTGAGTGAGCAGCGAAAGCGTAAGTCCGGCTTTCGGTGCTCACTCTTTTTTTATGCACAAGGAGGAGGATCCATTGGAACACTCAAATACATTTCTGGAAAAAGAACCTGTAAGCAAACTGATGCGGATGTACTCAGTGCCCTGCATCATCTCTCTTTTGGTCGCGGCGCTCTATAATATCGTCGACCAGATCTTCATCGCGAATGCCAGTTATCTGGGGTCATACGGAAACGCGGCGAATACGGTCGTATTCCCGCTGACCATTGTGGCGCTGGCCATTGCCGTTATGATCGGGGGACGGCGCCTGTGCTTATGTGTCGATCCTTTTGGGAATGAAGAGAAATGACGAGGCGTCACGGACAGTAGGAAACGCAGTTCTGCTGACCATCGTTTCCTGACTTGTGATCACGGCTTTATATCTGGGATTCTCGAAAGGAATCCTGACTGTATTTGGCGGGACTGTAAATGAAGAGACCTACCGCCAGGCAAAAGAATACTTCTTCTGGATCACGGCAGGCATTCCGTTTTATATGTTCGGTCAGGCCATGAACCCTATTATCCGGTCAGACGGAAGTCCGCGTTTTGCCATGGCTTCAACGCTGGTCGGCGCAGTATTTAACATCATCTTTGATCCGATTCTGATCTTTGGCCTGAAATGGGGCATGATGGGCGCTGCTGTCGCAACGATCGCAGGGCAGATCATTACTGCCCTTCTGTCCCTTTGGTATCTCGCCCATATGAAGGCGGTGAAGGTCACAAGGTCAGCCTTCCGCATGCGCAGGGATCTGATCCGAAAATTCCTGCCGCTGGGATTGACCAGTCTGCTCTCGCAGATCTCCCTGGTCGCTTCCATGGCTGCTGTCAATAACATGATCAGGAAATACGGGGCTCTGGACCCCATTTTCGGTCTAGAACAATATGCCCAGATCCCTATGGCTGTCGTCGGCATCGTCATGAAGTTCTTCCAGATCGTCATCTCGATCGCAGTAGGTCTGGCTGCAGGCTGCATTTCGATCACAGGCTATAATATCGGCGCGGGCAGAAAAGACCGTGCGAAAGAACTCTTCACCCTGCTGCTGAAAGCGGAGGCCATTGTCGGTTTTATCGCACTGCTGATCGTAGAACTGATACCCGGAAAGCTGATCGCCATCTTCGGCGCCGCAAATGAAATGAAAGCGTCTACTACACAGAATTTGCTGTCCGCTCCTTCCGCATCTACCTCTGTATGATGGTCTTTGCAACAGTAAACAAAGGCACTTTCATCTATCTGCAGTCTCTCGGAAAAGCGCTTGCCTCCACTGTCATTTCAATGATTAGGGAAGTCGTATTCGGTGTGGGTCTTGCCCTCCTGCTCCCGATCCTCTTCGGGCTGGACGGGGTTCTGTATTCTATGCCGGTCTCCGATGCGCTGTCTTTCGTGATCGCAGCGTTTGTGATCAGGCAGACAATGCGGGAATTGTCGGAATGATTTGTGGGAGGGAATTGTCGCAGGCCTCAGCTCGACCGCGCGGGGCGCGCTCTCGCTGTCTGTTGTCGGAACATACCTGCGTAAAGAAGTGAAACCTCCCTTCGGTCGGTTTTACGAGATATTTTTTCTACCCCCTGTTTTTTTCTTCGTATTTGTCGGAATTGTGGGTCAATGTATGGTCAAGATGGCATAAAAAATCCCCGGAAAGCTCATAAATAAAGGCTTTCCGGGGTTTCTGCAATTATTCATACTCTACCGTTGCCGGAGGCTTGGGAGTGAAGTCATAGAGGACGCGGTTGATGCCGGGGACCTCGGCGATGATGCGCTGGACCAGGTGGTCGATCAGGGCATCCGGCAGGTGCTCGACAGTCACTTCCATGACGTCGGTGGTGTTGATGGCGCGGATGATGCAGGGCCAGTCAAAGGTGCGCTTGCCGTTCTTGACGCCGGTGGACTTGAAGTCCGGCACGACGGTGAAGTACTGCCAGACCTTGCCGGCGAGGCCGTTCTTCTCGAACTCCTCGCGGAGGATGGCATCGGATTCACGGACGGCTTCCAGACGGTCGCGGGTGATCGCGCCGGGGCAGCGGACGCCCAGGCCCGGGCCGGGGAAAGGCTGACGGAAGACCATGTTATCCGGCAGGCCGAGCTCCTTGCCGACCATGCGGACCTCGTCCTTGAAGAGGATGCGGACAGGCTCGACCAGCTCGAAGCGGTCGGCGATATCGGCCGGCAGGCCGCCTGCGTTGTGGTGGGCCTTGACACCGGCTTCGCTCTCCAGGATGTCCGGCCAGATGGTTCCCTGTGCCAGAAACTTCACGCCGTCCTGCTTCCTCGCCTCTTCCGCGAAGACGTCGATGAACTCCTCGCCGATGATGTGGCGCTTGGTCTCCGGATCGGATACGCCGGCGAGCTTGTCGAGGAAGCGGTCCACCGCGTCCACATAGATCAGGTTCGCGTGCATCTCGTCGCGGAAGACTTTGATGACCTGCTCGGGCTCTCCCTTGCGGAGGAGACCGTGATTGACGTGTACGGAGACCAGCTGCTGCCCGACCGCCTTGATCAGGAGCGCCGCCACGACGGAGCTGTCCACGCCGCCGGAGAGTGCAAGGAGCACTTTGTTGTCACCGATCTGGGCGCGGAGCGCCTGGATCTGTTCCTCAATGAAAGCCTGTGCGAGCGCAGGGGTGGTGATGCGCTGCATGTCGTCGGGTCTGCGGATGTCCTGGATCTGGGGCATATGTGTTCCTCCTCCGTTCTTGGGTCCGGTTCCGTTTGTATCTGCATAAAGCTGTTTAATGATTGCTTATTGTAAACGCTCCGCCCCGCGGCGTCAATGCTGAGAACGCGATCCCGGCACGACGGATTTGGCCGCGGCCGTGATGGCAGCCTGCGCGTCTCTCCACCTGGGATGGTTGCTGTTGTGGAAGCGGCTGCGGTCTTTTTTCTCCGAAGGGGTGGGGGTGATCTCGCCGGCGGCCGTCAGGGCGTTCCTTGTAAGTGTCGGACCGATCAGTTCGTAGATCAGCACGCCGAACAGGGTGATGCTGCGGACCAGCTGCGCCTCCTCACCGCCGAGCGCCTGCGCAGTGACGCACATGCCCAGCGCCACGCCCGCCTGCGGGAAGAGCGTGATGCCCAGATATTTCCGGATATTCTCATCACAGCCGGCGATCGTGCTGGAGATGCGCGCGCCGACATATTTGCCGAGGCAGCGGGTGAGGATATAGACGACGCCGATCATGACGACGAGCGGTCTCGTCAGGATCCCCAGATCCAGCTCCGCGCCGGACAGAACGAAGAACACAGCGTACAGCGGCGCGGTCCACTTGGACGCGCGCTCCATGATATCCGCCGAGAAATCGCTCATATTGCAGAAGATCGTGCCGAGCATCATGCAGACCAGCAGCGATGAGAAGGACACGGTCACAGGACCGAGTTCGATCGTCATGCTCGAGAGCGCGATGGTCAGGATCACGAAGGAAATAGTCATCGAGAGACGGTTGGAGTTCGAGTAGAACAGGGTCTCCACCTTCGTCATGATCCAGCCCAGGAGGCTGCCGAGAAGAAGGGACCCCACGATCTCGATCAGCGGGTTGACGATCACGGAGATCACGCTCAGCTCGCCGCCCTGCATGGCCATCGCGATGCCGAACGATACCGCGAAGACGACCAGTCCGACCGCATCGTCCAGCGCGACGATGGGCAGCAGGATCTTGGTGACAGGGCCCTTCGCTTTATACTGGCGCACGACCATCAGGGTCGCCGCCGGCGCCGTCGCGGCCGCGATCGCTCCCATGGTGATCGCCACCGGCATAGGCAGCACTTCCTCTCCCAGAACAAAGTGCAGTCCGATCAGCGCCGCATCCACGAGCGCTGTCGCCATGACCGCCTGGAAGATTCCGACGATCGTCGCCTGCCGGCCGGTCTTCTTCAGCTCCTCCAGCCGGAATTCACTGCCGATCGCAAACGCGATGAAGCCCAGCGCCACATTGGACAGTGCGCTCACCTGCTCCACCAGTTCCACCGTCGGGAATCCGATCCCCTCAATTCCAAAACGTCCGATCCCGAACGGCCCCACGATCAGGCCGGCGATCAGAAACGCCGTCACATCCGGGAAATTCAGGTGCAGCATCTTAAAGACTCGTGTCATCATGAGCCCGCCCGCCAGGGCGATCGACACCGATAACAACATTCGCATGATTATTCGCTTCCTTTCGTACCTTATGTCTGCGCCCGCAGTTCCTCTGCGGACCAAACGCAAGTGTACACCCTTTTTCCTTCCTCCGTCAGAGTGTTCTTCAAAAAATACACCTTGCGTTATGTGGGGGGGAGACCTTTGTTGAATTGTTTATTTCTCGTCTCAGATAAAGATGGCGGCAAAGGTTTCCCCGGAAACCTTTGTGGATGTGTTTATATTCCGCTTCAGATAAAGATGGTGGCAAAGGTTTTCCTGGAAACCTTTATGGATGTGTTTATTTTTCCCCTCAGATAAAGATGGCGGCAAAGGTTTCCCTGGAAACCTTTGTGGACGTGTTTATTTTTCCCCTCAGATAAAGATGGTGGCAAAGGCTTTCCCGGAAACCTTTGTAAATGTGTTTACGCAGGCGGAGGGTACCCTCCTCCTGCGTAAACTCTCTCGTATATTAACAGATGCCAGAATTAAAGGATTCCTGTCGCTGTAAGCACCTCGCGCACTTTTCTCACCGGGACGATCTCCAGGCCTTCGAGGACTTCCGGGGCGATGTCCTCTAGGTCCTCGCGGTTCTGGTCCGGGATGAAGACGCGGGTGATGCCGGCGCGGCGGGCGGCCATGAGCTTCTCGGGGAGGCCGCCGATGGGGGTGACGGCGCCGCGGAGGGAGACTTCTCCGGTCATGGCGGTGTGCGGGTCGACGCTGCGGCTGGTGACGAGGGACGCCAGGGCCGTCGTCATGGTGATGCCGGCGCTGGGGCCGTCCTTGGGCACGGCGCCCGCAGGTACGTGGATGTGAAGGTCGCTGTCCTTCAGGACCTGCGCCTCCTCCGGGAACATGGATTTCACCAGGCTCACCGCGATCTGGACGGACTCCTTCATCACGTCGCCGAGCTGGCCGGTGACGGTGATCTTGCCGCTGCCGCGGGTCAGGAGTGTTTCAATATAAAGGATATCTCCGCCGGCGCGGGTCCAGGCCAGGCCGGTCACGATGCCGGGGGCCGGATCCGTGAGCACATGGTCGTGGCGGATCGGCTTGGTGTCCAGATACTTCCGCACGTTCTCAGGTGTGATCGTGACGATCGGGGCTTCGGCCGCCGCCGTCCCCTTCGCGATCTCCACGGCTGCCTGGCGGCACAGGGTATCCATGCACTTGCGCAGGCCGCGGACGCCGGATTCCATGGTGTAGTCGGCGATGATCGTGCGGATCGCCTCATCCGTCACCTCGAGCGTGTCGGGGCCGATGCCCATGGCGATGCGCGCCTTGGGGAGGAGGTGTCTGCGGGCGATCTGGAACTTGTCCGTCGCGGTGTAGCCCTGGAAGGGGATCATCTCCATCCGGTTCAGCAGCGGCTCCGGGATCGTGTCGACGGAGTTGGCGGTGCAGATGAAGAGAACATCGGACAGATCATACGGCACATTCATGTAATGATCGGTGAAAGTGCCGTTCTGCTCCGGATCCAGCACCTCGAGGAGGGCGCTCGCCGGGTCGCCGTTGTAGGAGACACCGAGCTTGTCCACCTCGTCGAGGACCATGACGGGGTTGGAGGCACCGCTGCGCTTGATCCCGTCCATGATCCGGCCGGGCATCGCGCCGACATAGGTGCGCCGGTGGCCGCGGATGTCCGCCTCGTCGCGGACGCCGCCCAGGCTGACGCGGACGTAGGGCCTGTGAAGCGCCTTTGCGATGCTCTGCCCGATGCTCGTCTTGCCGGTGCCGGGCGCGCCGACGAAGAGCAGGATCGAGCCGGACTGCTGCCGCTTGAGGTTCATCACGGCGATCTGCTGGAGGATGCGCTTCTTGACTTTTTCGAGGCCGAAGTGGTCCGCCTCGAGGATCTCCTCCGCCTCCGTGAGGTCGATGGTCTGCGCGGGCTCCTTCTTCCAGGACAGACTCGTGACGAAATCCAGGTAGTCATAGAGCATCCCGGTCTCCATGCTGCCGTTCTGCTCCTGCTTGAGCCGGTTCACGACCTTGCGCGCCTCCGCCAGCGCCGTCTCGTTCATGCCGGCGGCCTCGATCTTCTGCTCGAAGCGCTGCACGTCCGTCACGTTCTCGGGGTGCATCTCGTCGAGCTCCTGCTGCAGGATCTTCATCTGCCGGCGGATGGCCTGCTCGCGGTACATCTGCTGGTAGTCCTTCTGCTGGGCGCCGGCCGCCTCGTTCGCAGTCCTGGAAGCCGTGAGAAAATCATACACCAGCTTCTCCAGCGCCTCCATGCGCGCGCTGCGGCTGTCCTCCTCGAGGATCGCGTAGCGCTCGGCAGCGTCCTGGCGCACCCAGATCGCGATCGCCCCCGCCATCTCATTGACGGTGGCAAGCCCTTCGATAAAAGCACTCGCCTGGTGGCCCCACTCATATTTTTCCACATTGCGGAGGATCTCCTCGCGCAGGCGCTCCGCATGTTCGTGCTCCCGGGCCGGATCAAGGTCCTGGATCTCCTTCCTGGGTGAAACGGTCAGCTCGATCGAGTGGTCGATGTTCACATAGACCATGTCGATGTTGACGCGCGCGCCGGTCCTGATCACGGCGAAGCCGTTCTCGTTGATCTCTGTCACATGCCCCGCGACGCCCACCGGATAGAAACTGTCCTCCGTCATGTCCTTGCGCCTCTGCGGCTCCTTCACGGCGAGCAGAATGACCCGCTCCTGCACCTCCGGCAGCTTGCCCGAGAGCGCGCGGTACATATCCGCCTTCAGATATACATAGGCGTCCGGGATCAAAAGCATATTATAGACGGGAATAACGGTCATTATTTTGATTCCTTTCTCTTACTTTCTGTGATTCTGTCAGCACTCTCTTCTATTGAGTGCTAACCCTTCGGGTGAAAAAATTGCGAACCTTCCGTCCGCATGATCTTGCGCTTTCCGCAATTAGATTGTGTTCAATTTTCTTATTATGCGTTGATGGTAGCACCCGCTTCGGCGGCTGTCAAGGCAGTTCATACTTTTTTCACTCTTCCGCCGGGGTGCATAAGCAAAAAGGCGCCCTGCAGCCGTACGCTCCACGGATCACTTCGCAGAGATACATGCAGGGTGCCTTTTTTACATTGCTCCGCGCCGAAAGGGTCACGCCGGGGAGGAAGGTTGTTCACTGCTGTGAGATTAACCGCGAGGGAACTGTCCCCCTCAGAGTTGTTCCTGCCTCTTTTCGTCCACGTGGCGGACCAGCTGCGCGAAGTCCTCTTTGGCGATCTTCTCGATCTCTTCGGAGTAGCCGACGATCACATACGGCGCACAGGCGTGAAGCTTCTGGAGGACCTGGCCGGACTCGTCCTCGTTCTTGCAGGGGACGGTGTGGATCTTATGGTCGCGGTCGACGAAGATCACGTTGTAGGTCACGGTCTTTCCGGCCGGGATGATGCCGTAGATCTTGTGCTGGGTGGTGTGGGTCTGGCCGTAGGCCCAGATCAGCTCGTCATACGGGACGAGTTCCGCGCTGCCTCCCCGCAGCAGAGCGAAGGAAGGCGCGATGTCCAGGTTCTTGAATTCTGTCGCCCTCGCCAGCTCCGCGTCGACGCGCTCCTCGCTGATCCCGCGCGCGGCGAGCTTGGCCAGCAGTTTCTTCTTGTATCCGCCGCCGAAGAGTCCCAGCCCGGTCCAGATCAGGCCTGCCAGCGACAGCAGGAGGAGTACGGCGCCGCCGATCATCGTGCCCGTGAGCGTATCGCTCGCATCCAGGGTGCGGAAATCTGCCGCATCCGCGATCTCCGCGGCAGTCCAGCCGCCGTTCTCCATCCATTCATTGAAGAACTTCTTCTCGTCCCCTTCCATGCTGCGCAGGCGGCCCTTGACGGTGATGGTGCGGCTGCTGAGGCTGTCTGTCTTGTCGTCCAGGTAGTCCCAGTTCTCCTGCATGATCGCCTCGGCGGCGTCCTTGTCCGAGCCTTTCAGGTACAGTCCCATCCACTGCTCGTCCTGCGGCCTGTACATGACGAAATATTCCCCGTCATTGTCCTCCGCGAACGCGTCGAAGATCATGTTGCAGTCGGTCAGCGTATAATAATCCCCCGTCTGCAGCTGTGTCCCTGTGTACTCGGACATCTCCCGGAATTCACTGCTGCGTACCGCCAGCGAGGATCCCAGAAGCACGGCTCCGAGCACCGCAAGCGCAAGCGCGATCAAAAAGAACGGCAGATACGTTCTGCGCGCCCCGGACTTCAGTTTCCGATTCAACTCTCCCATAACAAGCCCCTCTTCTTTTGAATGAAAGCCCTCATACTGCATCGAAATCTGTAACCAAAGTATACCATCCGATGGTGTGAAAGGAAACGGTTTTGAGAGCATTTCATCCCACTATGTGCCGGTCGTCGGAGAGCTGCGCCCAGGACGGGGCCGGGGCTTCCGCTGTGATCGTCTCCCCCGTAAACGGCTGGACCATCCGCAGGCGGAACGCGTGCAGGCCGAGCAGGGGATGCTCCTGCGCGGCGGGGTCCATGATGGCCTCCGAGTGCTCCGCGGCGGTCCGCTCCGCGTCTGTCCGGAGTGCGCCGCTTCCGTACATCGGGTCCCACAGCAGCGGATGCCCGGTCGAAGCCATGTGCACCCGGATCTGGTGGGTCCGCCCGTGGGTGATCGTGCAGGCAAGGAGCGTTGCGTCCCCCCTGCGCTCCAGCACACGGTAATGTGTCACCGCAGGGCGCCCGTCGGGGGCGGTCACCATGTAGCGGGAGCCCGGCGCCTCCCGCCGGATCGGCGCGTCCACCGTGCCGTCCTGCGCGATGTCCCCTTCCGCCAGGGCCAGGTAGATTTTCTCCATTGTGCCGGCGGCGCGCTGTTTCTGCAGCTGGGCGGCTGCTTCCGCGTTTTTTGCGAAGGTCACGATGCCGGAGGTCTCGCGGTCGAGCCTCCCTGCGATCCGTATGTCCATGCGGCTCCCCGTGCCGCCGAGGTAGGCCACCGCCTGGTTCGCCAGTGTGTCCATGTAGTGGCCCGGGGACGGGTGGCAGACGATCCCCTGCGGCTTGTCCGCGATCAGCAGGTCCGCGTCCTCATAGAGGATCCGCAGCGGATAGGCGTCCATCCATGCGGGCGGCGCCAGCCAGATCTTCGGCGGCCGGGCCCCGACCGTATCGCGGACCTCCTGCAGCTGCGTCAGCCGCACCCGCAGACACTCCCCCTCCGCCAGCACGTGCGAGACATACTTCTGCGCGCCGTCCACGGTGATCCCCCTCTCCCGGTACTTCAGCCTGCTCAGCTGATGTGCCGAAAAAGAGAGCCTCTGCATGAGAAAAGAGCGGATCGTCTGACCCGCCTCTTCCGCACTGATCACAAATTCCAGGATCCGTTCTTCCATCTGCCGCGCTTCCCTCCGTCCGGTCAGTAATCCGTGCTGAGTCCGATATTGCCCATCCTGTTGTGGATCCGGATCAGGGAGGCAGTGCTGTCCCCCATGTAGATGCCGAGGGATGTGCCTTTATTGTCCTCTCCATTATACGAGATCCTCCCGAGTTCCGTCGTCAGATCGATCTGCCCGTCAGACGTCTCGTTGACCGTGTGGACCCATGCATTTCCCATCTCCAGATTCGCGATAAACTGCGTATACTGCAGCATATCTGCGTTCAGGTCACCCATATTGATATAGATGTCTGCCGCTGCAAGTGCGCAATCATGCAGTTCCACATTGCCCATCCGGTCAGTCACCGTCACAGTTTCCGCGTTGATACTCTCCAGGCGGACCGTGCCGTAGTCGACAGTAAGGTCCACACCTGCCAGGTACTCGCCGTAGGGCACGGTGATGTACAGACTTCCGCCAGCGCCGTCTGACCATTTCAGATTCGTCTGCGGTCGCTGCTGTACCACCACGATCCCGTCCTCTTCATAGCTGAACTCCCCGGGATACTGATCACTGTACGGCGAATACTGACAGCTGTATGCATCTCCCGCGCAGATGATGATCTCTCCCAGGAAGCCGTCGACGGTGACCTTTGTAAACGGTTCCATGCCTTCCTGCACGTACACCTCGGGGTCAGCCTCCGGAGAATATTCCTCCGCAGGCGCGTACTCTTCCTCATAATAATTGCGGGACCAGTGCAGGTTCACGTACAGGCCGATCACGATGCAGACGGCCGTCACTGACCAGAGAACCCCCAGGTAGAGCTTTCTGTTCATTCCACGCCTCCTTTCAGTCTTCGGCTGCTTTTCTCCCGTACCGCCTCGCGATAAACTTTCTGACGACCGCAGCGACTGGCCAGATCAGCCAGGAATTCCACCACTGGAAGGTCAGGAAGGAGTAAATCAGGTAGATGGCCGTGACGGTCTCCCAGTAGACAGACATGACTGCCTCCACGGTCGGACTCTCAAATCCCACTTCCCTCTGGGCTCTCGTGCTGTTGCCTCCCAGCGTATCCCGGTCTCCGAGCTTCAGGAGCTTCTCGCACGCACCGCCCCTGCCGGCGCTCAGCATGATCAGCATCACGCCGATCCCGACCATCACGAGCAGGAGCACCACGCCGAGGTTCTCGAACACGGGATGCATGATGCCCAGCGCTTCGACGGCGATCACCGGTACCACGCTCATGATGCAGAACACGATCCCGACCGTCAGCTGGGTCATCCGGCTGCCCCGGATCGTCTCGCGGATGTTTTCGACATGTCTTGCCGCAGCAAAGTCCAGACAGCTCTTCTTCGGTTTCAAATGCGCAAAAGGCTTCAGCAGCGTGGACGCATAGATCAGAAGCGCGACGCCTGCCGCCACGAACAGCAGCAGCATGACGATCCCGATGAACTGCAGCAGGTCCGTCCATCCGCTGCCTCCCAGACTGTCCGCGACCCCTTCGAAGAAGATCGCGAACACCGGCGACGTGATGAAGAGAAAGACCGCCAGCCCCCGCACATACGCCGCGAGCCCCGCCGCGTTCAGGTAGTCCTGCGCCTCGGCCGCGTTAACCGTGTAGAGCCTGGCCCGCGCCTCGGCCCGTGCCTCCTCCGCCTCGCGGCGGCGGCGCTCCTGCCGGGCCTCCTCGCTGCTCTTTCTCTCTTCGTTCCAGGCCTTCACGCGGTCGGCAAACCCCAGGATCCGCTCCCGCCGAAGGTTCCCGACACGCTTCCTGCGCGCAGCTGCCCTGGTGCGCCAGTCCGCTGCTTCTTCCTCACGGTCACGGGCCTTCCCGCCGTCCGTTCTGCTGTCGGATGCCTTCTCCCCGGCTTCACGGTCTTCTCTTTCCGCTCTCTCCGTGTCCCCGGCATTCCGACGGTTTTCCGCCGGCTGCGGCACCGCCACAGGCAGCAGCTCGCTGATGCCCAGCGATTCCGCCAGCTCGTCCAGGTTGCCGAACTCGGAGATCACCGTGCCGACGGCCTCATTCTCCGTCCGGCCCTCCTCGATCAGCTCCGTATACTTGTCTTCCATCATCTGCCACAGCTCGTCGCGCGCTCTCCGCGCCTCCGCCGTATTGGGCAGGGATGCAAACATCATCATAAGGTAATTTCTGATGGTCTCCATGGTCACACTCTCCATTCCCGATCCCGCAGCGCTCTCGTTCCCTGCGGTGAGATGAACTTGCTGATCACTTCCTGCGTCAGCAGCCATTCCTCACACTTCTCCCGGTAATACCGGCGCCCTGCTTCCGTGATCCGGTAATATGTCCTGCGCTTGCCGTTGTCCGCCATCTGGGAGAAAGACTCGATGAATCCATTCTTCTCCATCCGCGTGAATGCCGAGTACAGTGTCGTCTCTTTGATCACATACTTTTCATCCGACATCGCGCGGATCATCTTGGAGATCTCATACCCGTAAGACGGCCTGTCCAGGAGCAGATACAGGATCATCGTGTCATTGTAGCCCCTGATCACATCACTGCTGATTCCGCCCATGGCACTCCGCCTCCTCTCTCTTCCATATTCCTCTTGCTCCGCTATATTCCTCTTGCTCCGGCAGCTCTTACTCCGATTATCGGTACATCGTCTGTCGTACTATGTCTGTCGTAGTATGATGGTAGCACGTTCTATTTGGTTTGTAAATAAGAATTTACACAAGAATTTGTGTGGGGAGGGTTCTCCGCGTAAATTTTACGCGGGGGATGTTTCCCCTGCGCAGTCATGCCTGTCTATCCACCTGTCTATTTCGCCTTCCGCACAGCTGAATAGACAGCTTCCTCTTCCTACCTGTCGATCTTGCTGTCTATCCAGCCTTCCGCACAGCCAGATAGACAGCTTCTTCCTTCCAGCTGTCTATCCGGCTGTCTATCTTGCCTTCCGCACAGCTGAATAGACAGCTTCCTCTTTCCAGCTGTCTATCCGGCTGTCTATCCTGCCTTCCGCACAGCTGAATAGACAGCTTCTTCCTTCCAGCTGTCTATCCGGCTGTCTATCCAGCCTTCCGCACAGCTGAATAGACAGCTTCTTCCTTCCAGCTGTCTATCCGACTGTCTATCCTGCCTTCCGCACAGCTGGATAGACAGCTTCTTCCTTCCAGCTGTCTATCCGGCTGTCTATCCTTCCTTCCGCACAGCCAGATAGACAGCTTCAGCTTCCTTCCGCCGCTTTCGCCGCACATAAATAAACGCGCCGCAGCCGAAGCCGCAGCGCGCCCTTTTATGAAATGAGAGACTGCTTATTCCTTTTTAGATAATCAGGTCCTCCAGCTTCCTCTTGGGAACATAGTGGCGGTCCTGGTCGTCGCGGTAGTAGCCGGTGCGGCCGTCTTCGCCCACTTCGGTGAGGATGATCTCTTCATCCGGCTTGCCGAAGGCGACGATGAGGAGCGGATGCAGGTGTTCGTCCAGGGCGAGGGTTTCGCGGACGGAGCCGGCGGCGAAGTTGCCGATCATGATGCCGCCGAAGCCCGCTTCGACGGCGCCGAGCAGCATCGTCTGGGCGACGATGCCCACATCTCTCTGGAAGCGGTTGAGGTTTTCGCTGATCCTGTCGTCCTGGCAGATCACGATGAAGGCCGTGGGCTCCTTCCCGGGGTGAGGAAGCTGCAGCTCCGGCAGGCCTTTGGCCCAGTGGGTCTCCTTCTGGAGACGGGCGACCTCCGCTTCCTCCCACACCAGCTTGAAGCGCAGGGGCTGCATGTTCACGCTGGAAGGGCAGAATCTTGCAAGATCCACAAGTTCCGCGAGCTGCTCCTTCGAAAACTTCACGCTGTGGTCGTATCCGCGATAACTTCTGTTAGCAAGTACCATTTCTTTCAGTTTCATGATCCTGTTCCCTTCTCCCCGGCTTCTCCGGGGCCATCCAGCTGTTCCAGTATTTTCTGTTCCTCCGCCGTCATGAGGCCGGCCTCCCTGCGGGCTTCCAGCAGGTCGGGGCGTCGCGCGCGCGTCAGCCGGAGTGATTCCGTGAGGCGGTAGCGGCGGATCTTCTCGTGGTCGCCGCTGCGCAGGACCGCCGGCACCTCCATGCCCTCATAGACCGCCGGCTGGGTGTACTGCGGGTACTCCAGCAGACCGTTTTCAAAGGATTCCTCCTGCGTGCTGGACTGCCGCAGCGCGCCGGGCAGGAGCCGGGCGATGCTGTCCGTGATCATCATTGCGGCCGGTTCCCCGCCTGTCAGGATAAAATCACCGACCGACACCTCCTCGTCCACGAACGGCAGGATCCTGGCGTCAATGCCCTCATAGTGGCCGCAGAGCAGGACCAGGTGCTTCTCGCCCGCGAACCGGTGCGCATCGGCCTGGCAGAAGCGATGGCCTGCCGGGGACAGAAGCACGGTCCGCCCGCCGGGCTCTTTCAGCGCCCGCAGCGCGTCCAGCACCGGCTGGCAGCGCAGGACCATGCCGGGACCGCCGCCGAAAGGAGCGTCATCCACATGGCGAAAACTCCCGGGCGCATAGGTCCGGATATCGACGACGTCCAGCTGCAGCACGCCCTTGTCGATGGCGCGGCGGATCACCGGCCATCCGGTGAGTCCGGCGGTCATCTCCGGGCAGACCGTCAGGATCGTGATGTGCAGGCTCATCCGGTCACCTCCCCTGCGCGCGGGGTCTCCGTGCGGGACGGTGCCTCCGTGGGGCGCGCCTGCTCCTCGCGGGCCGCCTGCTCCGCCCGCGCCGCCTGCGCCAGTTCGACATATTTGGCGGCATTGAAGCGGTTTGCGGCGATGTCGGCCTCTGTCAGAGTGCGCCGGACTGTTGCGGGAAGGCCCAGGGCCATGCTGCCGGAAGGGATGACGGTCCCGCCGGTCACGACAGCGCCGGCCCCGACGATGACGTCGTCGCCGAGCACGGCTCCGTTCATGACGATCGCGCCCATGCCGATCAGCACATTGTCGCCGACCGTGCATCCGTGCACGATGGCGCCGTGGCCGATGGTCACGCCGTCCCCGATCGTCATCGGCCAGCCTTCCTCCGCGTGCAGGACGGCATTGTCCTGAACGTTCGTCCCGCGGCCGATCCGGATCGGCTCCTCATCGCCGCGGATCACCGCGTTGTACCAGACGGAACTGCCCTCCCCGATCGTCACATCCGCCACGACCCTGCTGCCTTCCGCGAGAAAAACATCTTCTGCGATCCTGCCCATATTCTTCCTTCCTGAACACCTGCTCTGTCTGCCGGCACTGCCTGTCCCTGTCAGCGGCCGGACTTCTGCTGCCCGCCGGTCTGCCCCGGCATCCTGACATCCCGCCACGCCGCATCGATCTCCCGCCGCAGCGCCGCGACTCTCGCCGCATCCATCTTACACTGGCACCGGTCGTAAGTGAAGAGGCCGTTGATCTCCCCCTCGACGTCCGAGATCTGCGTGTAGACCGCCCCGCTGAGTCCCTCCGGGATCCGGGGCAGGATGTCCCTGCGGACGAGCTGCACGAAAGCGTCCGTCAGCGCCTCCTCTGTGCGCAGGCTCCGGTACACTTTCATCCCGTTTGCCTGCGTCCGGCCCTCGACCGGCCGCGACAGCCCGCCGTATTCGGTCAGCGCGCAGATCCTCTGTGCCGCCTTCGGCCCGTCCACTTTCAGCTTGCGAAAATAATTGTGAATACTGTAGAAATCTCCCCCGCCCCGGTCGAACCAGCCGCTCGCCGCGTCCACGAGCCGGGAGGGATCCTCCGCCTGCAGCTGCCGGGCGATCCGCACACTGTCGAACTGTCCCCAGCCCTCGTTGAAGGGGACCCAGGCGCAGATACAGCCGAAAGGCCGCAGCTCCCGGACCATCTCCCGCAGCTGCTCCTCGAACTCCGCGCGGCCGGCCGCATCGCTCCTCGAGAGCAGCCGGTGCCCCCTCTCCGTGCTGTCATCGATCCGCGTCTGCACGGCGGGCAGGATGTTCGGGAGGTTCGTGGTGAGATTGCTGCGGTAAGCCGTGCCGCCGTTGACGGCGTCCTGCCACACGAGCATGCCCAGCTCGTCGCACAGGCGGTACCAGCGGGCGGGCTCGACTTTTACGTGTTTGCGCAGCATGTTGAAGCCGAGCTTCTTCGCCTCCAGGATGTCGAAGCGCATCGCCTCCTCAGAGGGCGGCGTCATCAGGCTCTCCTGCCAGTAGCCCTGGTCCAGCAGCCCGTGCATAAAGAAAGGCTTCCCGTTGAGCAGGAAGCGCATCCTGCCTCCCGCATCCTTCCCTTTCGAGAAGGTCCGCATGGCACAATATCCCTGCACCCGGTCCTCCCCGGCCCGCACCTCGATCCGGTACAGGAACGGGTCCTCCGGCGACCACAGGTGCGCATTCGGAACGGGAAGGAAAACGGCTTCCCCAGTGGGGACAGACACAAATCCGCCGGCTGTCCCGGCGCCGGCCTCCGCAGAAGCCTCCCCGGAAGCCTCCGCAGGCACCTCCTGCATCTTCCCGGCATCAGCCTCCGGAAAAACGCGGACAGATGCCTCCCGCGCATCCCCGCCGTCCATGACCACCGTCAGCGAGATCCCGCCTCTCTCCGGCTGCGGGACCACCTCCAGCCGCCCGACGTACCTCTCCGGCACCCACTCGTACCAGACCGTCTTCCAGATCCCGCTCTGGGACCGGTAGAACATGCCGCCCGGCGAGAGCTTCTGCTTGCCCCGCGCGTGGAAGGAGGTGTCGGAGTCGTCCTGCACCTCGACGGTGAGCACATTTTCTCCTGTGTGGACGGCCTGCGTCGCATCACAGGAAAAAGCCAGGTAGCCTCCCCTGTGCCCTCCGACTCTCCGGCCGTTGACGAACACCTCGCAGCGCTCGTCCACCGCCCCGAACTGCAGGAGCAGGCGCCGGTGGGCCGGGATCTCCTCCAGAAGGAAGGTCCGCCGGTAATGGAGCGTCTCCCCGGGCCGCAGGATCCTCTGCACGCCGGAACGCTGCGTCTCGGGCGAGAAGGGGACCAGGATCTTCCCCTCATAGGTGCCCGGCCGCCGACCGGCGGGCGTGATCGCGTAGTCCCAGAGGCCGTTCAGGATCTCATACTGCGCCCGCACCAGCTGCGGCCGCGGGTATTCGGGCAGGGGCAGGGACGCGGTGTTCCCGGGCCTGCTGCCGGCTGCTGTTGTTCCAGATATTTCCTGTGTGTGCATCTCCATCCCCTGTCTGTGCATCTCCACCCCCTGTGTGGGCGTCCGGCCCCTCTCCGGGGCTCTGTGTGTGGTATTATTATGCGCTGTTTTTCCGGGCGGGGCAAGCAGGCGGGCCGGGACTGCAAGCGACATTTGCGCATCCCCGCAATCTCCGTTATAATACACACATGTCACCTGTCAACGCAGTTTGCACCGATACAGAACGGAGGCTTTCATGCACCGAATCTCTACCCACAGATTGACCGCCATGCTCCTTTCCGTCTGCCTTTTCATGTGCCCTTCCCTGACAGCCTGCGGCGCGGGCAGCCAGAAAGAAGATGCGCAGGACAGCGCCGCGGATACCGTCGAGACCGTCACCGAAGCCGTCACGGAGCCCACGACTGTGCTCGTGACAGAGCCGCCGACGACCACCACGACCGAGCCGGAGCCGGTCGTCTTCCGCAGCCCCATGACCAATGAGATCATCGACGAGGAGCTCTGGCACAAGCGCCCGATCGCCGTCATGTACCCCATCAACCCGGAGGCGCAGCCGCAGTACGGACTGAACAAGGTGGACATCTTCTATGAGATCATGGAAGAGGGCAATATGAGCCGCCAGATGGGCATCATCCAGGACTGGGAAGGCCTGACCCAGATCGGCAACGTGCGCAGCACCCGTTCCTATTTCATCGCCAATTCCATGGAGTGGGATTCGGTCCTCGTCCACTTCGGCGGACCGATCGACTACACGATCGAGCTGCTGTCCCGCGACGACGTGCAGAACCTCAACGGCACGGGCGGGATCCTCGGCGAGGACTACGGCGCGTTCTACCGCATCCCCGAGTGGGATTACAGCGAGCACAGCGCCTACACGGACGCCGACCACATCCTGCGCGCGATGGAAGCGGCCGGCTATCCCCGCGAGCACAGGGACCTCTTCTATGACGGCCCCCACTACAACTTCGTCGAGGACGGCGAGGTCAACGACCTGACCCAGTACGAGAACAGCGTCTCCGCGAAATTCGTGGACATGCAGAACTCCTTCCCTGTCACGTGCTCCAACCTCACCTACAACGAGGAGGATCACAAGTATTACAAGACCCTCTACGGCGTGCCGCAGTGCGACGCCGTGACCGGCGAGCAGCTCGCCTTCGACAACATCTTCATCGAGCGCGCCTACTGCGTGCCGGCCGCCTGGGGCAGCCTCTATCTCTGGTTCAAGACCAACGACGCCAACTGCAACGGCTACTACATCACCCAGGGCCGCATGATCCACTGCACCTGGACGAGGAAGAAATATTACGACCCCGTCACCTACAAGGACGACGCCGGCAACGAGATCGAGGTCAACCCCGGCAAGACCATGATCTTCATGATCCGCAACGACCAGGACACCTTCACGCTCGACGGCGAGACCTACGGTCTGGAAGGCCACGACTACTGGAAGGACAGCGTCTGGCGCGCGAAGAACCCGGACGCCGCCGGGGAGGAGTCGGAACCTGAGACGCAGAGCAGCGGAAACTGAGCTCCCGTGAGGCCTCAAATCTTTTTCTCATCGCCCGCGCTTTCTCCTATTGCCGAGGTTTTTAAAGGGTGATAGAATGATTCTTACGAATTGAATGGGAGGTTACGTTTTGAGCAGAGGAATGATTATTGCTATTGTCGTGCTTGTGATCCTCGTCGCAGCCCTCGTCGCCCTGTATTTTGTCGGCAGGAGGATGGAGCGGCAGCAGGCGGAGCAGCAGGCGCAGGTCGAGGCCACGAAACAGCCTGTCACGATGCTGGTCATCGACAAGAAACGGCTGAAGCTCAAGGACAGTGGTCTCCCGGAACAGGTGATCAGCCAGACCCCCTGGTACGCGAAGCGCTCCAAGGTCCCGATCGTCCGCGCCAAGGTCGGTCCCCAGTACATCAACTTCATCTGCGATGAGAAGTACTTCGACCTCATCCCGGTGAAGAAGCAGGTCAAGGCCATGGTCAGCGGCATCTACATCGCGGAAGTCAGAGGCCTCCGCGGCAGCCTCCAGCCGGCCGAACCGGTGAAGAAGAGCTGGTTCCGCCGCCAGGTCGACAAGCTGCAGGAGAAGGTCGGTGCCAAGCCTGTCAAGTAAATACCTTTCACAGACACTGAAAAGAGCGTCGCACGGACCGTGCGGCGCTCTTATTTCATGCCTTTCAGCTGTTCGGTTATGCTTCGATCTCCGCCCGCAGCGTGACGACGTTGTCGATCTCGCCGGGGAGGATGGTGTAGGCCGCCCGGATCAGAAGGCTCCGGGGCGTCTCCCGCATAGAGACCCGCGCCGTACGGAACGCCATCGGGATCGTTCCCATGGCCGTCTCGTAGTCGCAGTCGGTCGTCTCCCCTTCCCGGAGGTCCATCTCGCAGTGCACCGCACCGCGCTGCAGGATCCGGAGCCTGCCGGGGCTCAGGACCGCCGTGTGGCGGATCTCCTCCCGGGTGCCGCCGGACACCGTCCAGCGCAGTTCCGGCAGGCCGCCCTCCGGACGCCGGAGCCTGGCGGACGTCTCCGTCACCGTCCTCTGCCCGTCCTGGATCCCTATGACCGTCAGCCGGACCGTTCTGTCCTCCTGCAATGATCCTCTCCTTCTCTGTGCGCTCAGTACTGCTCGATGTGGATCATCTTCGCCGACAGGATCCCGTACTTGATGATCGAGTTGGCGAAGCTGCGGAATTTCTCCGCCATGTCGCTGACGAAGAACCGGTACTGGCTCTCCGCGCTGCCGAGCGCCGGCGCCTCCTCCGAGAGCAGGTCCTCCCGCGCCAGGAGCTGCTGCAGCTCCCGCGCCGTCTCATAGGCGGGGTTCACGAGCTGCACGGACTCCCCGACGACCTTCCCGATGGTCCGGCGGATCAGCGGATAGTGTGTGCAGCCGAGGATCAGCGTGTCGATGCCCTCATCCATCAGCTCCTGCAGATACCGTCTCGCGATCTCCTCCGTCACCGGGTCCTCCCAGAGGCCTTCCTCCACGAGGGGCACGAAGAGCGGGCAGGCCCTGCCCAGCACCTGCGCGTCCGGCAGGATCCGCCGGATGCACTCCGTGTAGATGCCGCTGGACACTGTCGCGGACGTGCCGATGACGCCGATCCTGCCCACCTTCGTGATGTCGGCGGCGGTCTTCGCGCCGGGCTCCACCACGCCGATGATCGGGACCGGACAGTGCTTCTCGATCTCCGGGAGCGCATAGGCGCTCGCCGTGTTGCATGCTACTACGATCGCCTTCACCTCCTGGGAGAGGAGGAAACGCACGATCTGTTCCGAATATTTGCGCACCGTCTCCCGGGATTTGTTCCCGTAGGGCACGCGCGCCGTGTCACCGAAATAGACGATCTTCTCATTCGGCATCTGGCGCATGATCTCCCGGGCGACCGTGAGGCCGCCGATCCCGGAATCAAAGACACCGACCGGGAGGTGCTGTCTGTTCTCGCTGTTCATTTACCTGCCTGTCTCCTTAGGATTGCAGTTCCTTCGCGTTCTGGACGGCGTGGATCTGCGTGCGGATGGATTCCCACTGCCTCTCGATGTGCACGCGGGCCGCCTCACTGGCGCGGTCCTCGTCGCGGGCGACGATCGCCTCGCAGATCTCATTGTGCTCCCGGAGAAGATTCTCGTAGTGCACGTCGTCGCGGATGAACTCGTAGCGGTAGCGGTAGATATTGTCCGCCAGACCCCGCAGGATCCCCTGGATCTTCGAGTTGCCCGCCGCATCGTAGATCACGTCGTGAAATGCCACGTCCGCATCCGCGATCTCCAGCTGTCCTCCGTGCAGGATCGCCCGGTTGAACTCCTCGAGCGCCTTCTGCAGAAGGGCTGTTCCGTCCTCGGTGATCCGCCGGCTCGCCAGTCTCGCGCAGAGCTGGTCCATCGCGCTGCGGATCTCCATCACTTCCTGCAGTTCCTGTTCCGTGATCTTGGCGACACGGGCGCCGCTCCCCCGGGTGATCGCTACCAGACCTTCCTCCGCCAGCCGGTGTATGGCCTCGCGGATCGGTGTGCGGCTGGTCCCGAGCATCTTCCCGAGACGGATCTCGGTCAGCCTCTCGCCGGGTTCCAGCGCACCTGTAAGGATCGCCTTCCGAAGGGACAGATAGACGGATTCCCGGAGCGGAAGCGACTGCTGCTCCCCGCTGATCCGGATCTCCTTGTGTTCCTGCATAGTACTGCTCATTCTTCCCGACTCCTTCCGCTGCTGAAACTGGTAAGAAATCCTCTGCAATCGGTAAAACGGGCGTCTGCCTCCATCTCCTGCAGCGCTGCCTCAGCCTTCTCCCGGTCCTCCTCCGCGAAGATCGCGAAGACCGTGGGGCCGCTCCCGGACATGCGGGATACAAGTGCGCCTCTCTCTGTGAAGAAGTTCTCCAGCGCCCCGATCATCGGGTACGCCTCCCCCGTCACAAGTTCGAGCACATTGTCACATAAACCTGCCAGTCTGCACAGATCCCCGCTGCGCAGCGCCTCGATCTGCCCGTCGATGTCCGGATGCCGGTAATCCGGCAGGCTGTCGAGATCCCGGTACACCTGCGCGGTGGACACGGCCACCGGCGGCTTCACGATCACCAGCGTGCACGCGGGCGGTTCCGGCAGAGGTGTCAGCACCTCTCCGATCCCCTCCGAGAGCTGTGTTCCTCCCGTCACGCAGTAAGGGATATCCGCCCCCAGGGGCAGGAGCATCGCCTGCAGCTGTTCATCCGTCACCTGCGCGCCGCTCAGCGTGCGCAGGGCCCTGCAGGCCGCCGCCGCATCGGTGCTGCCGCCGGCCATGCCGGCCGCGACCGGGATCCTCTTGGTCAGGCGCACATGATAGTGTCCGCGCAGGCCGCACACAGAAGCCATCCTGTCCATCGCGCGGCAGAGCAGGTTGTCGCTGCCGGCGGGGATCTCGCTGCTGTCTGTCTCCAGTGTCACGGAGAAATCCTCCTCCGCACCGTCCCCGGTCTGCTCCAGCACCAGGTCGTCGTGCAGGCCGATGGTCTGCATGATCATCCGCACCAGGTGGTAGCCGTCCGCTCTTCTTCCCAGCACATCCAGACCGAGATTGATCTTGGCATGTGCCTTCTCTGTGATCTGTCTCATCCGTTTACCGCTCCGATCAGGTCCGTCACACGGCCGATGCCGTGCCGGACCAGATATGCCTCGATCCCGTCTGCCACTTTCTCTGTCAGATACGGGTCATGGAAATTCATGGCGCCCACCGCCACAGCGCTCGCGCCCGCCAGCAGGAACTCCACGGCGTCCTCCGCGGAGGCGATGCCGCCCATGCCGATCACGGGGATCTGCACCGCCTGTGCGGCCTGCCAGACCATGCGCACGGCGATCGGCTTGATCGCCGGGCCGGACATGCCGCCGGTCCTGTTCGCCAGGACGAAGCACCTGCGCTCGATATCGATCTTCATGCCGGTCAGCGTATTGATCAGGGAGATCGCATCCGCCCCGCCGGCCTCCGCCGCCCGGGCCATCTCCGCGATGTCCGTGACGTTGGGGGTCAGTTTCATGATCACCGGCTGTGCCGCGATCTTCTTGATCCTCTCTGTGATCCTGCAGAGCGCGTCCGGCTTCTGGCCGAAGGCGATCGCCCCTTCCTTCACGTTCGGGCAGGAGACGTTGATCTCCAGCATGTCGACGCGCTTCTCCTCTGCGAGGCGCTCAACGACCTCCAGGTACTCCTCCTCGGTGTGACCGCACACGTTCACGATCACCTTGGTGTCGTACTGCGAGAGAAAAGCGAGGTCCCGCTCGATGAAGACATCGATGCCGGGGTTCTGCAGGCCGATGGCGTTGAGCATGCCGCCGTACACCTCCGTCACGCGGGGTGTCGGGTTGCCCTCCCAAGGCTGGTTCGCCACGCCCTTCGTGACGACCGCGCCGAGCCTGTTCAGGTCGACGAACTGCCCGTATTCCATGCCGGATCCGAACGTGCCGGAGGCCGTCATGACAGGATTCTTCAGTGTTACGCCCGCGATGGTCACGGACATGTCCGGTCTCGCACTCATCCGATCTCCACCTCCCGCGCAGCGAAGACCGGCCCTTCCGTGCAGATCCTCGCATTCTTTACATGACTGTGCGCGTCTGTCTCCCGCGTCTTCACGACGCAGCCCAGACAGGCGCCTACGCCGCAGGCCATGCGTTCTTCCAGCGACAGCCACGCGTCGATGCCCAGTTCCTCCGCATATCTCTTCACTGCCCGCAGCATCGGCATCGGGCCGCAGGCGCAGACCGCGTCGGGCCGGATCCCGGCCTCCCGCACCGCGTCCAGGACCGTGCCCTTTGTACCGGCTGTTCCGTCCTCCGTGGCGATCAGCACCTCCGCGCCTGTCTCCCGGAAGTCCTCCGCGAGAAACAGCTCGTCCGTGCGATAGCCGAGGGCCGCCGTCACTTGTGTCTCCGCTCCTGCATTCCGCAGCGCGGCCGCCAGCTCCAGCATCGGGGGCACACCGATCCCGCCGCCCAGCAGCAGGACGTGCCTTCCGGCCAGAGCTTCCGTATCATATCCGTTTCCAAGCGGTCCGAGAAGGTCGATCGTGTCCCCTTCCCGAAGCGCCGTGAAGGACCTCGTCCCCGCCCCTGCGGGCCGGTAGACGAAGCGCAGTTCCCTGCGCGCAGGGTCCCACCTGCACACGCTGATCGGCCGCATCAGCAGCATCGATCCGTCCGCCGGGTAGAGACCGGCGAACTGTCCCGGGCGGACATCCCAGTCCGTGCTCTCCGGAAGCCTCACCGTGAGCGACTGGATCCCCGGCGTCAGTTCCGCGCTTTCTGTAACCAGTGCCGTGATTTTGTCCATATTTTCCTCAAAAAACTTCGTAGGGAGGATCAGGTCAGGCCGATCAGCCTGCTGTCCTTCGCGTAGGTCTCCAGCATCTGTGCCCGGAGCTTCTCCGGCAGTTCCTTCTGCGCCTGTCTGTCCATCCCGGCGGTCTCGATCGGCGCGCCGTACTCGATGGCGACCGGCACCCATTTCAGCCACGGGACGTGGTCCTCAAAGACATCGCCCATGTTCACGATGGTCACCGGCACGATCGGGACACCGGCCTTGTAGGCGGCTTTGAAGCTGCCCGCGTGGAACGGGAGCATCTCCCCTTCCACTCTGCCGCGCGTCCCCTCCGGGAAGATGTACATGCTCCTGCCCGCCTTCAGGTAATCGATGACCTGCAGGATCGCCTTCAGCCCGTTGCGGGGATCCTTCCGGTCCATCTTCACGCAGCGCGCGTCATCCATCAGCACGTTGAGGAAGGGGACCTTCCAGAGCTCCTGCTTCGCGACATAGCCCACGGGCACCGGGCTCTTCGCGCCTGAGAGCACGATATCGACCATGCTCCGGTGATTGCCCACGAACAGGACCGGCCGGTCCGTCGGCACGTTCTCCAGCCCGATCACGGTCGTCGGCCCGCCGATCACGAACCAGATGACCTTCAGGCAGGCCTGGATGTACGACCAGCGCATCCGGTCGCACGCCGCCTGATCCCACCGTCCGATGACCCATGTCACCGCATGCATCAGCATCCCGACGAGAAAGACGACCCCGATCACCAGCAATCCGATGATCAGCCTGAAAAAATTAAAAATAACCATGCACCACTTACCTTCTTTTTTATTCAAAAATATCCTCTGCCGCAGCCCGGAGAATGTCCGTTTCTGCACTTTGCAGATATCTTCGCAATAGTATAGCATACCTGTGCACAGATTCACAATGGAGATGCTTCCGCCGTGATTCTCCGACATGTCCCGGTCCGTTCTATGCTATACTGATACTATACTGATATTGATACTATACTGATATAAGGAAGGAAGACCTACCCGGGCACGGCCCAGAAGGGAGCACCATTGAACACACATCCTGATCTTCATGACCCCTCCGCCCTCCTGATCCGCGGCGGACGCCTGGTCGACCCCGCTTCCGATACGGACGGCCTCTATGACATCCTGCTCCGCGACGGACGCATCGCAGAGATCCTGCCCGGCGGCGGTGATGCCGCGGGGGCGGTACCTGCCGGCGCCGGCGCAGATGCTGCTGCTCCTGCTGCTCCTGCTGCTCCCGGCAGCTCCTGCCCCGTTCTGGATGCCTCCGGCCTCGTCGTCGCGCCCGGACTCATCGACACCCACTCGCACTTCCGCGATCCCGGCTTCACCTACAAGGAAGACCTCCTGACCGGGGCCGCCGCAGCCGCGAAGGGCGGCTACACCTCCATCATCCTGATGGCCAACACGAAGCCCGTCGTGGACAACGTCGAGGTGCTGACCGACATCCTGCGCCGCGGCAGCGAGGCGCCGGTGCATCTCTACAGCTGCTCGAACGTCACCGTCGGCATGCAGGGCTGCTCGCTGGCGGAACTCGATGCGCTTGCGGATGCGGGTGCGGCCGGTTTTACCGACGACGGGCTGCCCATCCAGGATGGGGAACTGCTCCGCCGCGCACTGCGGATCGCCCGCCGCAGAGACCTCCCCGTCAGTCTCCACGAAGAAGACAAGTCCATGATCACGGAGAACGGCATCAACGCCGGCGGCCATGCCGCCAGGGTCCTCGGACTCACCGGTGCCCCCCGCGAAGCCGAGATCTCCATGATCCGCCGCGACGTCCAGATCGCGGTCGAGGAGCAGGCGCCGCTCTGCATCCAGCACATCAGTACCGCCGAAGGCGTGCAGCTGATCCGGGAAGCCAGAAAGCAGAACCCCCGCATCCACGCCGAGGCGACGCCGCATCACTTCTCCCTCACGGAGGAGGCGGTGCTCACCCGCGGCACCCTGGCCAAGGTCAACCCGCCCCTCCGCCTCGAATCCGACCGCCGCGCGATCATCGAAGGCCTTGCCGACGGGACGCTGGACCTCATCGCCACTGACCACGCCCCTCACGCCGCTTTCGAAAAAGAGAAGCCTTTTGTCCAGGCTCCCAGCGGCATGATCGGCCTCGAGACAGCCCTGCCCCTCGCGATCGAGCACCTCGTCCGCGCCGGCTACCTGTCCCTCTCCCAGATGCTCGCCTGCCTGACCGTACATCCCGCAGACTTCTACCATCTTCCGGCAGGCCGGATCGCCCCCGGTGCCCCCGCAGACCTCGTCCTCTTCGACCCGGACGAAGCCTTCACGGTTCCGGACCATTTTGCCTCGAAGTCCTCAAATTCCCCGTTCATCGGCATGCGCCTGCACGGGGTCGTCAAGTACACCATTGCGGGCGGCAGGATCGTGTACACGCTTTCTGAAAAGGAGGATCCGAAGAAATGATCAACTACTCCGAAGACCCGAACAGACAGTACCATATCCAGGTCGCACCGGGTGAGATCGGGCGCTATGTCCTCCTCCCCGGCGACCCCAAAAGATGCGAGAAGATCGCCGCCTATTTCGACGATCCGCATTTTGTCGCGGACAACCGTGAATTTGTGACCTACACCGGCACGCTCGACGGTGTTCCCGTGAGTGTCACTTCCACCGGCATCGGCGGTCCCTCCGCCTCCATCGCCATGGAGGAACTGGTGCGCTGCGGCGCGGATACCTTTATCCGTGTCGGCACCTGCGGCGGCATGCAGCCGGAAGTGAAGAGCGGCGACGTCGTCATCTCCACCGGCTCCATCCGCATGGAAGGCACGAGCCGCGAATATGCCCCGATCGAATACCCCGCCGTTGCGGATCTCGCCGTCACGAATGCCCTCGTGACCGGTGCCCTTGCCGCCGGCCTTCAGCCCGGCGTGCAGTCCGCCTCGGAGCTCGGCCCGCTTGTGCCCTATTCCGTGGTGTATACCGGCAGCTCTCCTGCTGCGGCTCCTGCCCCGGCTGCGGATTCTGCCCCTGCTGCGGATTCCGTCCTGGATGCGGATCCTTCCCTGGCTGCGGATCCTTCCCTGCCTGCGGATTCTTCCCTGGCTGCGGATCCTTCCCTTCCCGGCGCGCGCTATCATCTCGGCGTGAGCCAGAGCAAGGATGCTTTCTACGGCCAGCACGAACCCGAGAAAATGCCCGCCGGCTACGAACTCCTCGCAAAGTGGGAGGCCTGGAAGATGATGGGCTGCCTGGCTTCCGAAATGGAGTCCGCCGCCATCTTCATCGCCGCCATGAAGCTTCGCGCGCGCGCCGGCGCCTGCTTCCTCGTCGCTGCCAACCAGGAACGGGCCAGGCTCGGCCTTCACAATCCCGTCGCCCACGACACGGATCTCGCCATCCGCACCGCCATCGGCGCCCTCCGGGAGCTGATCAGGGAGGACCAGGCCAGGCGCTCATAACACAGGGATTCTGTTCAGGAAGCTTTTTGGTCAGGGAGCTTCTTGGTCGGTAAGCTTCTTGGTCGGGAAGCTTCTTGCGGTCAGAAAGCTTCTTATTCGGTATCTTTCTTCTCAGGAGGTAATTTCTATGGACATCACGCCCCTGATCCCCCGGCTGATCGAGACAGCGACCGCCCAGCTTGCTAATTCCTATGCGCCTTACTCCCACTTCAAGGTCGGCGCTGCCCTTCTCGCCGCTGACGGCCGCATCTTCACGGGCTGCAACATTGAAAATGCGGCTTACGGCCCTTCAAACTGTGCGGAGCGCACCGCTTTCTTCAAAGCCGTCAGCGAGGGCGTCCGCGATTTCCGCGCGATCTGCATCGTCGGCGGCCAGGAAGGCATCCTCACTTCCTACACCGCCCCCTGCGGCGTCTGCCGCCAGGTCATGATGGAATTCTGTGATCCCCAGAGCTTCCAGATCCTGCTGGCCATCGACGCCGATCACTACAAGATCTTCACCCTTGCCGAGCTCCTGCCGGAAGGGTTTGGGCCGGCGAATCTGGGGTGAAATGGGTTGCAGGGAAGGGCTGTCTATCTACCTGTTTTTGTTCTCTTTCGCACAGGTAGACAGACAGCTTCTTCTTTTTGCCTGTCGATCTTGCTGTCGATCTTCCCTTCCGCACAGCTGGATAGACAGCTTCCTCTTTCCAGCTGTCGATCTTGCTGTCTATCTTCCCTTCCGCACAGCTGAATAGACAGCTTCTTCCTTCCAGCTGTCGATCTTGCTGTCGATCTTCCCTTCCGCACAGCTGAATAGACAGCTTCCTCTTTCCAGCTGTCGATCTTGCTGTCGATCTTCCCTTCCGCACAGCTGGATAGACAGCGTCCTCTTTCCAGCTGTCGCTCTTGCTGTCGATCTTCCCTTCCGCACAGCTGGATAAACAGCTTCTTCTTTCCAGCTGTCGATCTTGCTGTCGATCTTCCCTTCCGCACAGCTGGATAAACAGCTTCTTCTTTCCAGCTGTCGATCTTGCTGTCTATCTTCCCTTCCGCACAGCTGAATAGACAGCTTCTTCCTTCCAGCTGTCGATCTTGCTGTCGATCTTCCCTTCCGCACAGCTGAATAGACAGCTTCCTCTCCCCACCTGTCTATATACCTGTCTGATACAATTCTTATAAAGTCGTTTAAACAGCCTTGCTATCTTCGCAATCACGTAGTATACTATTCTTCATATATACGTATCTTCTGTTCGTCTTTTGCAGTGCTGAAAGGAGGGCATATGAACTATCGCAGGCAATTGAGACGTATCAGGAAAGAGCTTCTGCAGCAGCTTGCGTATCACAAGCAGGCACTAGCTCGTTTTCCGGAAGGGAATATTGAATTTGTCAAAAACAAGTATTATATGAAGTGGTATTTCAGAGGAGAGGCTGCGGGTGCTGAAAGGGTTCCGATCTACCGCAAAGACAGATCCTTTGCTCAGGATCTGTCCTTGAAATGGTATCATCAGGAAATGGTAAATACGTTGTCTTCTCTGGTTCGTGTGCTTGACACATTTATGACGCAGGTATCACTTGTGCAAAGTTCCTCAAAGGCTTCACTTCTGATGCAGGACGCCGCTGCGGATATTGCCGCCGCGCAGATGGAAAGCATCCGTTATGCCAATCAGCGTGTATATAAAGAAAGACCTGCCTTCCTGGATGGAAATGCTGCAGGGGCAGAAAAAAAGGAGACAGACAGGTCGTTGAACAAGGCTGCCAAGCCGTCTCCCATCAATGAATACCGCAGTCTGGTCGCTCCGTTTATCCAAACCACCGGCTCCTGGTACACCTCCTGGCTCCGCCAGCCCTACAAGCGTTATATGCGCCGCCCGGAGGAGCTGAGGATCCAGGCGAAGTGCGGTCTTCTGGTGCGTTCCAAATCGGAGGCGATCATTGCGGATCTTCTGTTTGAGGCGCATATTCCTTTTCATTACGAGGAATGTCTGATGGTAGGGAACACGGAGGTGTATCCGGATTTCACGATCCTGATCGCGCCGGATACCGTGGTCTACTGGGAGCACTTCGGGGCCCTGAAGAGGGCGGACTATCTTGCGGACACGCAGCGCAAGATGAGCAGCTACCTGGCCGGCAGAATCTATCCGGGCAGGGATCTCTACATCACGTGTGAAGATTCCGACCGTCCGCTGCAGCTGCAGGAAGCGGAGGAGATCATGCTTCTGATCAGCAGGCGGTATATGTCTTCTGCGCCTTTCTCTGAGGAAGGGGATGCGCCGCTGCGGCTGTGACGATATGCTCTCCCAAGACGCACTTTCGCCCCGGAAGCGCCATGCAAGCGCAGGGCATTTCCGGGGCGATTATACATAACAAGTCCGTAAGTCAGCGGCTCAGCAGGCTGACACCTCAGCACTGCCCGCCTTAGTGGTTCATCTGCGGCTCTCCGCAGTGCATCACCATCTCCTCCTGCTCACATCATGACCCGCACCGGCTTTCCGGCGAGGAAGGCGGTCACGTTTTCGAAGGCCATGACGGCGCGGCGGTCGATGGACTCGCGGGTGTCGAAGCCGACGTGAGGGGTGCAGAGGAGGTTGGGCGCGCCGAGGAGCGGGTGGCCGGCCGGAAGGGGCGGATCCGCTTCGTAGACGTCCGTGGCGGCGGAGATCTTGCCGGCGCGGAGTGCGGCTGCAAGGGCTTCCGTGTCGACGACGGGGCCGCGGGCGGTGTTGATCAGGATGGCGCCCTGCTTCATGCAGGCGATCTGTTCCGCGCCGATCAGGCCGCGTGTTGCGGGGGTGAGCGGCGTGTGGATGCTGATGATGTCCGATTTCGCCATCAGGTCGCCCAGCGGACGGTATTCGATGCCGAGGGCTTTGGCTTCCGGGCGCTCCGTGCGGCTGTAGCCGAGGAGGCGGCAGCGGAATGCCTTGAAGAGCTCGGCGGTGCGCAGGCCGATCGCGCCGGTGCCGACGATGCCGACCGTGCGGCCGGCCAGTTCGTGGCCTTGCAGGCCTGCTTTGCCGTTGCCCGACTGCACTGCCGCGTTTCCGCGGGAAATGTTGCGCAGGCTGTCCAGCGCGAGGCCGACTGCCAGCTCCGCGACGGCGTCATCGCAGTATCCGCCGGTATTCGAGATGCCGATCCCGCGCTCTCTGCAGGCGTCCGTCCCGACGTGGTCGATGCCCACGAACGCGACGGAGATGAACCGCAGGGCGGGCAGTTCGCGGATCACCGCGTCCGGCAGCGGATGGTTGGCGATCATCAGGATCTCTGCGCCTTCGCTGCGCCGCTTCAGCTCCTCCGGATCCGTCGTGAACGCGTCATAAGCGATAAAATCATGCCCCTGCTCCGTCAGCTGCGCCGAGAGGGCGGAAAGCGTTTCCTTGGTGATTCCGAGGGGCTCCAGCAGTACGATCTTCATTTTTTCCTCCTTGCGCAGGCGTTCCTGCCCCAGGCATTGCCGCTGACACGCAGCATCGGCACGCAGCATCGGCGCGCAGCATCGGCGCGCAGCATCGGCACGCGGCGTCGGCGCGCAGCATCAGCACGCCGCGTCAGCCCGCAGCGCCGGCACTGCTCACTTCTCCTGCAGGATCTCCCTGAGGATCCCCACCGTATGCGCAAATCCCTTCTCCGCGTCGAAGCAGCCCTTCCAGCCCAGGCCTTCGAGGCCGGCGCTGTCGAGGGAGGAGTTGCTCATGGGGTTGAAGCCTTTCTTCTCTTCTGCCGTAGCTTCTTCGCGGATGAGGCGGACGCCGGCCGCCTTCGAGAGGAGCTCGGCCATCTCGCGGATCGTCACGATGGAGGACGGGTTGGAGATGTTGTAGGCGTGGATGTTCTCGCCGCGCAGCAGGACCTTCAGCATCGCGCTCGCGCAGTCGAGGCAGTAGCAGTAGCTGCGGATCTGCGCGCCGTCGCTCTTCATGACGATGTCCTCGCCGCGAGCCGCTTTGTAGGCCCAGGCGCTCGCGACCCGGTTGTCCATCGGTGAGGCCGTAGGGCCGTAGATGTGGCCGGGGCGCACGATGACAGATTCCACGCCGTACTCGGCGGCGTAGCTCGCGCAGAGCGTCTCGGCGGCACGCTTGCCGACCGAGTAGGAGTTGCGGGGATTCAGCAGGTCGATGTAGCCGTACTCGCCTTCGCGGTAGGGGTCGGTGCCTGCTTTTTCGCCGTAGACCTCGCTGCTGGAGATATACAGGATCCGCTTCACACCGAAGGCCTTCGCGTAGTTCAGCAGGTAGAGCATGCCGGTGAAGTTCGACAGCATGGTCTCGACCGGCTCCTTCACGATCAATCCCGGAAAAGCATTGCTCGCCCCATGGATAATGTAATCGCAGGGCACCTCCAGCTTGTTGTCGCTGCGGGAGGCGTCGTAGACGACGAACTCAAAATCGTCCCGCTCCGTGCGGTCGCCGAAGCGCGTGGTCATCTCCTCGATCCACCTGCCGGCTGCCAGCACCGTGATCCGCTTCTCAGGCGGGCAGACAGGGGCGCCCCCCTCTGCCGCGCAGCGCGCCGCGGTCAGGTCGTTGTATCTCATCAGGATGTCCGTCACCGAGGAGCAGATCAGGCCGGCCGCGCCGGTGATCATGACCCTCTTTCCTTCCAGGTCCTTCAGTTCGGGAAGGGAAGCGATGACCTCGTCGATATCCTGTGTCCACTGCGGACTGTCATAGATGCGCATGTTGATCCTCCGTTTTTCTGTCTGGATGCACTCACTCTCAGACAGTATAGCAGAAAAAAGCTATTCCCGCCTCCCCAATATGCCCCGCGCCGGATCACCGCGCGATATAAGGCACCAGGCGGGGCGTGCTGTCCGGGTAGCACCCGTTGCACTCCGTCACCGTGACGGTCATCCCGGAGCCGTACAGGCGCCGGCCGTCTACAGAAGCCTTCTCCTTCAGGGCCTCGCGGCTGTCATATTCCTGCTCGTCCAGGTAGAAGACCACGTTCTTCCGGGTCTCCCCGGCGTCGCCGTAGGCCCCGAACCGGTGCTTCTGTCCATCCATGGTGAAAAAAATGTCCGTGCAGAGCCCGTCCGCCAGGTCATCCGACAGGATGTCGAACAGCAGGTCGGCGCTGCAGACTGCTTCCTGCTTCTTCTTTGTAAAAAACATGTCCGCCTCCTCGCTTCGCAGTCAGGCCGCTGTCACACATACATCTCCCCGGCGCGGGCTATCGCGCGGCCTGCCCGGGCAGCCCCGCGCAGGTCGTCACGTTGTCGCGCACGTCGCCCGTCTGTCGCCGCCCGTGATCCCGCAGAGGGATGTGGCAGCCATCGCCCTCATCCCGCCGCCTCCGGGCATGGAATGTTTGGCAGTGAACAGGTCCCGGATCCTCTCTTTGACCCCCTCCTTGATCTCGTCGATCCCCTTGGAGATGATCTTGTCAGCCGTCCTGACGACGCCGTAAGCCAACAGGCCTTTCAGAAGTGTCTTCCCCGTCACGTTGGCGATGATCCCGCGCTCTGCTTTGGTCATGACCTGCTTCCAGACGGACATCATGCTGCCCTTGCCGGCCGTGATCTTCGGGATCTTCAGGAACTTGGCAGCACTGCCCCAGACGAAACCATCCACTGCGCCTTTCGCCGTGGAGAGCGCCGTCTCACCCAGCAGCTTGCCGACTGTGTACCCGTCCTCTTTGCGGTAGCCCTTACGCCCTGTGGCCATGCTGAGGCCGCCGGTCACCAGCGATTCCGCAGCCGCGCCGGCAGCACCGGCTGCCGTGGGACCCGCAACTGTGAAGACGCTGCCCTGGACGAAGCCGCCGACCGCCGTTCCCGCATATTCCTGCCAGGAGCTGCCGGACCACTTGCCCTTTTTGATAGATTTGACGACATCTCCCGCGAATTTGGTCCCCACGTTCACGACCGCGCCGACGATGCCGCCCGCGAGCCAGGCAGCGATCATACCGGTCGGGTCGACGGCATTGACGGGATCATTCAGGCAGTACAGGTAGGGATTCAGCGACATGGGCGTCATCAGATCGCCCCTGACCGGATCCTGACTGAGGAAGCAGCCGCTCACCGGATCATACTGCCGCCAGCCCGCGTCATAGAAGCCCGTCACCGGGTCCGCCCGGTGGCCGGTGAATGCCGCCGGCATGCCGGTCACGGATCCGCCCGCGAACAGGCCGGACAGCCCGGAAAGACCGGAAAGACCGCCCAGGCCGGAAAGACCGGCCGCCGCTCCGAAAACTTCATAGGAAATCATTCCCGCTGCGCACCCGTCGACACCCTCGGCAGGCATCCGGGGCGAACCGAGCTCGTCCGTGAAGAACCGCACCCGGGTCTCCGGCGACAGCTCCGTGCGCTGCATGCCCTCCGTGAGGTGGTCGGTCCAGCCCGCTCCGGAGGCCGTGGCGAGCAGCGTATTCGGCTCCTGTGTCACGTCGAACAGGAAGCGCAGGTCCGCCTGCGCGCCGCCGCGCAGTGTCTGCCGCACCTGTGACAGCGCGCCGAGGCCGTTGTAAGTGTACTGCGCCTCCCCCGCTTCCGAGCGGGCGGAGGTGAGGCGGTTCAATGCATCGAAATGCAGCTGCAGCCGCTCCACGCCGTTCACGGACTCGCCGGTCCGGTTGCCGCGGCGGTCATAGGCGTAAGTCCGCTCTTCGCCGGCCGTTCTGGCCCACTGCAGGCGATTCAGGGCGTCGTATCCGTACTCGGTCTTCTGCCCCTGCACCGTCATCCGGGCGCGGTTGCCGAAGACATCATAGGCGAACGCGTGTGTCCGGACGCCGTCCTTCGTGACGCTGAGGAGACTCCCCCGCGCGTCATAGCCGTACCGGTACTCCGTTTCGGGCGCGTCGCCGATCTGCTCCAGGAGCATATTTTTCCGGCCGCACGCATCGTAGGCGTAGGTGAATTCCGCAGCGGTCCTGCCGCCGCGCGTATGGGTCAGCGAAGCGATCCTGCCAGCTGCATCGTACCGGTAATCGGTAGCCGTGCCGTCCCCGCAGGCCTGGCGGAGGATCTGCCCGTTGTCATAGTATTCGTAGTCTGTCCGCAGGTCCCCGAAGCAGCTGCGCAGGAGCCGCCCGCTTCCGTCATAAGCGAACTCCGCCGCCCTGCCGTCCGGATAGGTGCGGCGCGTGCAGGCGCCCCGCGCGTTCCATTCGTAGGATACGTGCGCGCCGTCGTGCTCCGTCACCTCCGTGATCCGGCCGCAGGCATCGCGCGCGATCCTGGTGATGCCCAGCCAGTCCTCGATCTGCGAGAGGCGTCTGAGGGCGTCATAAGAGTACCGGACCGACCTTCCGTCGGAGAAGGTCAGCAGGTCCTCCATGCCGTCCGGCCTGTAGGTGCACCGGAGGGAATAGCCGTCCGGATCCTTGCGGGAAGTGATCCTGCCGCACCGGTCATACCCGTACTCCGTGCGCCCGGAAGCGCTGTCCGTCATGGCGGTCATGTTGCCGTCGGTGTCCCACTCGCAGGTGGTCCGGCGCACGCGCTCCTGGTTGAAGGCATTCAGCGCCGCCGCGTCGAAATGCCCGCTCTCCGGCTGCAGGATCTCCTTCAGCCGGTAGCACGGATCATACCGGTAGGCCGTCTCGTTTCCGAGCGGATCCGTGACCTTCTGCAGCGCACCGGCCGTAGAATACTCGTAGGCGGTGCGGTTTCCTTCGCCGTCCGTCACCGCCAGGATCCTGCCGGCGGCATCGTACTCGTAGGTCTCGGTCTCCCCGCCCGTGTGCTGCACGCAGATGACCCGCTGCAGTGCGTCGTAGGCGAAGTGCCAGGTCCCGCGCACGCTGTCCTCCACTTCGGTCACATTGCCGGCGGCATCGTAGGTGTAAGTCAGCGACGCCCCGTCCATGTGCGCCTCTCTGTGGAGCTGCCCGCCCGGTCCGTATGCGTAGGAAGCCAGGACGCCCTCCGCGTCGGACATCTCCGTGAGCAGTCCCAGCGCGTTGTACTTGAAGAAGGTCGTATATCCCGAAGCGTCCGTGTGCGTGAGCCGGTTGCCCATCCGGTCGTAGGTGAAGTGCTCCTCCGTCCCGTCCTCGTACAGGATGGCGGTCACGTTCCCGAGCGCGTCGTACTCCGCCCGGCGGGTCCCGCCGACCGGGTCCGTCACCGCGATGACGCGGTCCAGCACGTCGTAATCCAGGGCATAGACACCGCCGTCCTCTGCCGTGCGCCGGATGAGGTTGCCTGCCGCGTCGTAAGCCGCTGTCTCCTCCCCGCCGCCGGGATGGCGGATCAAAGTCATGCGCCCGTCGGCATCATACGTGTATTCCGTCACGCCGCCGTCGGCCGCCGTCTTCCGGACCGGCCTCGACAGCAGGTCATAGGCGAAGGACGTGGTGTTCCCGTCCGGATCCGTGAACGCCTCCGGCCTGTTCATGGCGTTGTACTGCATGGTGTAGACGCCGCCGTCGTAATCCGTCACGCGGATCAGATTGCCACGGCTGTCATAGGCGTAGCGCCGGCTGTTGCCGGCGGCATCCGTCACACAGGTCAGCTGGTCCAGCGCGTCGTACTCGTAGCAGGTGCTGTTCCCCAGGGCGTCCGTCGAGCGGACCACGCGCCGCGCCGCGTCGTAGGCGTACTCCGTCACGCCGGTCACGGGATCGGTCACCCGGACCACATTGCCGGCGTTGTCGTAGACGAGCTGCGTCGCGCTTCCGTCCTCGTGCTCCACCTCCGTCACGCGTCCCAGCGCGTCGTAGGTGAAGTTCACCGCGGCGCCGTTTCCGTCCGTATGCCGGATCTGGTGCCCGCGCTCATCATATTCGGAGGTCCCGAGACTGTCGCCGTTGACGGCGATCTCCCGGAGCTGTCCCGAAGACGTATACGAAAAAGTCATCCGGTCCCCCGCCGGATTTGTAAAGACGGACAGAAGCCCCGCCGCATCGTAGGCGTAGCGGCTGACGCGCCCCATTTTGTCCGTGAAAGAGGTCCTCTTGTGGTCCTCGTTGTACTCGATGCGCTCCTCGCCCGTCGGGTAGACGGTCCGGGTGTTCCGGTACAGGTCGTCGTGATAGTAGGTGACCTCCGTACCGTCCTGCCTGCGCATGACGATCCGCTGCTCCCCGTCCTCGTACCGGTAGGAGACCGTCCCGCCATCCGCGAACGTCTGCTGTAGCGTCCTTCCTTCTTCGTCGTATGTGTTCCGGACCGACAGATCCCCGGTCGGCGCCGTGATCTGCTCCAGACGCCCGCTCCCGTCGTAGGCGTATGCCGTCACCGCCCCGTTCGGATCCTGCACCTGCGTCAGGAGATTGCCCGTGTAGCGCAGCCCGAGCGTCCGTCCGGCGCTGTCCGCCACACCTGTGAGCCGCCCCTCCCCGTCATAGGCGAAAACAAGTTCCACCCCATCCGTGCAGGACACCCGTTTCAGCGTGCCGTCCTCATAGTGCAGGTCGATCCGCCATCCGTCCGGGTTCTCCTCCCGGAGGAGCTTTCCGTCCTCCGCGAAACAGTACGCGTCGTGCTCCTCGTCCGTGAAGCGGTAGCCGTCGGCGGTTCTCTCCAGTGTGCCGGCGGTTCCCGCCGCCGCTTCGAACCGCTCGCCGGACTTCACGAAGACCTGGGCCGACCCGTCCTCGGAGATCACACGCGCCATCTCCCCGCCGGCAAGCAGATGCTTCTCAAAGGTGTGCATCCAGCCCCGGCCCATGGCGCCGCCGGTGGTCCCGCCGACGTTGTAGAACATGCGCAGTTCCATGGGCAGCACGGTGTCATACTCGAAGAAGGTCTTCTCGTAGACATAGTTGCCGTTGCTCATGTTGACGGGGTCGTCGCTGTACATAGCGGCAGGGTCCATGCCGAGCTGGCCACGGATCTCGGAGATCGCCCGCCCGATATCGCGGAGATCCCGTCCCGTCCTGCCGGCTTCGCCGCCGGTCAGCCGTCCCTCTGTCTGCACGTAGAGCGCGGAGACCCGGGCGAGGCATGCCGAGAGCTCCCGCACCTTCGCCTCCTGCGAAGTCGAGGAGGTGGAGATGGCGCTGAGGCTTCTCCGGATCGCGTCGGTGTAGGCAGTCCTCACACCGAGATCCGACAGGACGTTCTCGATCCTGCTCCTGAGATTTTCGATCCTGCCCGGGATGCTGTCCAGACTTCTGGCAGCATTGTCCATGTACTTCGGGTCAACACGAAATTCCGACATTTTCACCCTCCATGCGCAGTCTGTTGATGACTGCCGCTTCACTCGTAAAGATCTTCCGCCTCGTAATGCAGGTACCGGTATCCCTCGGTCATTCCGACATAGGGGAAGGAGAAATGCGCGGTCTCACTCTCAAAGGCGATCCTCGCCTTCGTGATCTCCTCCGCGTTTTCGATCCTGTACGTCCCGCTGACCGCGATCTCCTCGCCGCCGTCCTCCAGCTCGTCGCTCAGCACGGAAGGCGCTCCCTCAAAAGTGAACGTCCCGTCCTCCGACAGCTGCAGGAGTCCCATCATACCGCCGTCGCCCATCGCCCAGCCGATGTTATAGGTGCCGGCCGGCAGCTGCAGATCCAGATACGCGAGCATCTCATCCGGAGTGAAGAACCCTTCGACCGGCTGTCCCGGATCCGCAGTGGCGTACAGTTCGTCTGCAATGGCATAGTAGTCGTCATCTTCGACGGACTCGCCTTTCCAGGTGATCTCCCCGGTGCCGCTGTCTGTGATCAGCAGGTCTCCCGGCACGATGTGTCCATCCCGGTAGACTGCGGTCCCTTCCACGTAGGATCCGCCGTCGGAATAGCTTACGTACATCTGCCCGGTCCGCGGCCTGAACACCAGGTTCTCATAGTTCGTCACATCTTCCGTCACCAGCTGTCCGTCCCGGAAGGACAGGATCTTCTCCGTGCCCTCGCAGGTCTCCGGATCGAGGGATGTGTGGAACAGCTCCGGGATCTCATCCCCGTCCATGAACCCGAGCGCGTACAGGTCCACCCGGTTTCCGGCGCGGTTCTCCCCGATATAGGTTCTGTACACGTCCTGCCAGGTCATCGAGGCCGGCAGCTGCAGCGCCGCCTGGTCCTGCGTCTCCGTCGTGGGGACGGTCTCCGTCTCTGTGGCGGTCTCTGTCTCCGTGACAGTTTCCGTCTCCGTGACAGTCTCTGTTTCCGTCTCCGTTGCGGTCTCCGTCTCCGTGGCAGTCTCTGTTTCCGTCTCCGTTGCGGTCTCCGTCTCCGTGGCAGTCTCTGTTTCCGTCTCCGTTGCGGTCTCCGTCTCCGTGGCAGTCTCTGTTTCTGTCTCCGTCACGGTTTCCGTCTCTGTCACAGTCTCCGTTTCGGTCTCCGTCTCTGTCTCCGTCTCCGTTGCGGCCGTCGTCTCCGCCCCCTTCGTGCTGTGGATCGGGTGGTCCTCCGGGATGTGGATCTCGATCACGTCGATGACCTCCGGCGGCACATCGATCTCGACCTCCTCCTCATCCGCCCTGACGATCGCGTCGGCGGCCTTCTCGTAGAGATCGCGGACATCTCTCTCATCCGCCTCCTCTTCGCCCAGCTTCTCCGCCTTCGCGAGGGCTGCGTCCACGACGCCCCTGTAGGCGTCCTCGGACTTGGGGTCGATGGAGATGGCATTCTCGTAGGCGACCATGGCCTGGTCGTAGTCCAGTTCGCTCAGATACCGGTCGCCGATCGACACCTGCCGGGAGGCGCGTCTCGCCGGGGACACAGCGTAAGCCGTGCCGGCAAAAGCCGCGATCAGCAGGACCGCACCGGCCGCTGCCGCCATGATCCTGACAGTCCGCCCATCCGGTCTCTTAGGTGCCTTGCCGGTCCCGGCAGGACGCTGCGGGCTCTGCCGGCGCTTCCGGGCTCCCTGGGATCCTGCGCCGGACATGGACCGCCCGGCCGGACGCACCGGCCTGCCGGCGGGTGCCCCCTGCTTCCCGGCGGCGGATCTCCGCAGGATCTTCGCGCCGCAGTATTTGCAGAAGGCGGCGCCTTCCACGACACTTTTTCCGCATTTCGGACAGAACATGGCTCCCTCCGTCTCGTCACCCGCGCCGGCCGGCTGCCGGTCAGCGGTCTCTGTGGTAGCTGTACGTGGCGTCCACGTGGGTGTGGTTGATGATATACCGGTTCATCCTGCAGACCGCCCAGGGGGCGTAGATGCCGCAGGTGATGATCGTGAGCAGGGCATTGATCAGGTAGATGCCGAAGAGCTGGCCGCCCGTCCCGTCGAAGAAGTAGCGCTCCCCTTCGATCACCGTGCTCTTCGTGGCCCATTTCTGGATGATCGTGATGCCCCAGGGCGCCCCGATGCCGCAGGTGAAGACCGTGAGCAGGCCGCTGATCAACGCGTTGCCGAAGAATTCTCCGACGCCGCCGTCGAAGACGGAATATGGATAGGCCCCGTCGAGCGGCGCGCTGCCGTCCTCATAGGAGGTGTGCTTCACTTCCCACTTCATGTAGTCGACAGACGCGAAGATGAGGTAGATGCCGCAGGTGATGATCGTGAGCAGGGCCCACTTGATATACAGTCCGAACATCTGGCCGCCCGTCCCGTTGAAGGTCTGTCTCCTTCCCTCGATGACGGTGTGGGACATCACCCACCGGCGCAGGCGGACGAACCCCCACGGCGCCCCGATCCCGCAGGTGAAGACGCTCAGCAGGACCACCACCAGGGCGTGTCCCAGCAGCTGCAGCCCGGTCCCGTCGAAATAGGAGTCCTTCGACTCGTGCTCCGGCGTCGTCTCGTAGTGCGGGATCTTCCGGTCCGTGTACATCTTCGGATCGACGGTCTCTTCTTTCTGCAGGAACTTCCGCAGCGCCTCCAGGTCATCGTCCAGCCGGAACGCCCCGTACAGACTGTTCTTCTCGGCAAAAACATTGATGCACAGGTCCAGCCCGATCAGGACCGCCGCGACCAGGAGCAGCGCAGTGATCCAGAAAGGAAGGTACAGGATGCGGCAGATACAGGAAGCTCCCAGCAGGATGGCCGCGGCCGCCCCGACGGCCGGCATCTGCCGGTCCTCTCCCTCTCTCTGCGTGACCAGCCAGACAGCCCCGCCGAGCGCGGCGGCGCAGAGCGCCAGGATCAGGATGTTCACGACCTGCTGGAACCTGTAGAGACCGTTGGAGAAGAAGATCAGCCCGTTCGCATATGTGCGGAAGATCACGAAGTACAGGACCTGCTGCAGCGCCCAGAGAAGCACCCGCACCAGGCCGGTCAGTCCGATGATCCCGAGTCCCGTCACGATCCACTTCTCGGCGTCCCCCGAGGGTTCGCGGGAAGGGCGTCCCGCCCGGGAACCCGGAGCGGGTCCCATCCCGTCGTCATACCGTCCGCCGGTCTCCGCCCGGTAGGTGTCCCGGTGCGGATCATCCTTCCGGGAGCCGCCGGTTTCCGCGCGATAGTCGTCGTCCGCAGGGCGGCTGTACGTGTGTCCGTAGTCCTCGTCCTTCCGGAAACCGCTCTTCTCAAAGCCGGTCCCGAAGCGGAGTCTCCCGCCTCCGGAAGAGGCGCCGCTGCTTCCGGCAGAGGTGCTGCTTCCTGAAGAGCCGCTGCTTCCGGCCGCCGATCCGCCGCTCTCGCGGGCGGCACCAGTCCCGCTGTCCGCAGGTTCCCGGACCTTGTAAGTTTCCGCCCAGGGATCCGCAAAAGTCTTCTCGTCATCGCCCCCGAGGGACAGGTCCGCCCTGGTTCCGCATCTGGGGCAGAACAACGCGTCTTCCGGCAGCTGTGCACCGCAGTTAGAACAAAACATATCCGTCTCCTGTCATGCGCTGACCTGTGTCAGCAGTTTCTGATCACCGCGAAGGCGATGGCGGCCGCCGTGACGATGGCCATCCCCGCCGTCTCCGCAGGTGAATAGTCCTCTCTACCCGTCCTGATGTAGCAGGCTGCCCGGTACGCTCCGTAGAGCACCGCCGCCGGCAGCAGGCACAGCACGAACGCATTGGCCCGGAAGGCGCCCGCCGGGTCGCCCCGCAGCAGGCACAGGAAGCAGTGCGTGATCCCGCACCCGGGGCACTGCAGGCCCGTGAGCAGCCGGAAGACGCAGGGCAGGTACAGATGGGTCACGCTGCCGAAGAGGGCATAGAGCGCCCCCAGGGCCACAACTTCCGAAACGGTCCGGAAGACTCTGCGCGCTCTCCTCCGCTGCTGCGCGTCCGGCGCAGTGATCTGTGTCGGCATCCCCTGCTCCTCTCTGCTCTACTCCTCCGGCAGCACCCATTCGCAGAAATAGGCCTGCCGCTCCTCCGTAAACTGGGAGTCGTTCCAGTGTCCGTCCCGCATCGTCGTCGTCATGAGGCACCAGTCCTCATGCGCATTGTCCGCGTTCGGCTGCCGCTGGCCCCGGTCGTTGAGGCCCCAGTCCGTGAAGGTGCCCTCGGAGCCGTCCACCCAGGTCCATGTGCCTTCTTTTTCAGAATCGCTGTAGCCGATGAAGGCCATGTCGACGCCGCGCTCGACCATGTAGGCGTAGAGCGCCTCGTTCTCCTCTTCGCTTTCAATGACCGCGAGCTCCCCGCCGCGGCTGTGGCAGTACTGCTGCGCCTCGTAGAAGGATCCCATGCCGTTCTCAAAGATGCAGTAGGCATGTCCGTCGAGGTACATCGCATCCCGCGGGATGTCCTGCAGGATCGTCTGCGACGCGATCAGGTTGTCGTTCCACTGGCAGAGGAAGCGCGTCGTCGCGTATCCGAACTTCGCGTCGCACCACTGTCCGTCCCCGGTCTGTGTGCTGAAGCAGGCGTAATCGCTCTCGGCGGAGGAGGCTTCCGGCTGCCCCTTGGCCCAGTTCGTGTAGACCGGCTGGCTGTCGCCGACCCAGCGCCACTGCCCCTCCTGCTCCGCGTCGCTGAGCCCGAAGAAAGCGGTCATGATCCCCCGCTCCTGCAGGTAGCGGAAGATCTCGCTGTTGGTCTGGGACGCGTCGATCACGGCCAGATGGCCGCCCAGCTCCTCGCAGAAGGCCTCCGCCTCCTCCCAGGTCCGGATCCCCAGGCTGTCGCCCGTGTAGACCGCATAGTAGTTCCCGTTCAGGGAGAGCCGGTCCTCCGGGATCCCCGCCTCCACGGCGGCGGCTGCAGCGTCCGGTGTCTCCTCCGCTGCGGGCTTCACGCCGGCGTCCGGCTCCTCAGACGGTGCGTCCGCTGCGGGCTCCTCCGGGGCACTTTCCCCGGCGGTCTCTTCTGCGGCACCTGTCCCGGCCGGTTCCACCGCCGCACTGCCGCCCCTGCGCAGGATGCCGCTGAAATACAGGACGATATACGCGAGCGCCAGCACGGCCGCCGTGCGCAGGATCCATCTCAGCACCTCTCTCATCAAAGCCATCCTCCGTCCCGCACCTGCTGCCAGGCGTCCTCCAGGACCTGCATCTCCATATCCTGTCCGCTCCCCTGCTGCCCGTAGAGGGAGACGGCTTCGTCATAATAGTCCCCGAAGACGTGGTAATCCCGGTCCGCGGCGTCCTTCTGCTCCTGCAGGACGATCTCCAGGAACGCCAGGCGCTTGTAGGTCTCGTACCGGTCGGGATAGTTCTGCTTCATCTGCGCGGCGGCGATCTCCGCCTGCTTCAGATAGCCGGCCCGCTGGCAGAGGATCACGATGTTGCCGTCCGTCGTGACGTTCCCCCACCCGTATCCCCGGATCTCCTCCAGAACGGTGACCGCTTCCGAGGCGTACTGCCGGTCGTCGGTCGTCTCGAAGAGATGGATGTAGGTCTGCGCCAGCTGCTCCAGGATCCCCGGCAGACGGTCCTGCGGCAGATCCGACCGCGCCTCCTCCAGCACCCTGGCCTGCGAGGTGAGCGCGCTGTGCGTGAGTCCCTCCTGCTCATAGGCCCGGCTCTCAAACAGATAGGCGCGCATCCGGACATATTCGTCCGTCGTCAGGGACCGGCATTTCTGAAAGGCTTCGACGGCCGCCCGGCGCTCGCCCTTCTGCAGGAGGATCTCCCCCTCCACCAGCGCGATGTGGTCATCCGTCAGCCCGATCCTGTCCGCCTGGTCCAGGATCTCCTGCGCCTTGTCGACCGCACCGTCCTGCGCGTACACGATCGCGAGATCCCGGAAATAGTCGGGATTGTCGGACCGCAGGGAAGCCGCCTGCTGCATCCAGTCCGCCGCCTCCCCGAGCCGCTTCTGCTCATAGCAGCAGTTGCCGAGGATGTAGTACAGGTCCGCGATGCAGTCCACCTGCGCGTCCCGGTCATCCGGGTCGATCGTCAGCCCGCGGATGAAGGTCTCGCACGCGTCATACTGCCGCTCCCGGAACAGCCGCTGCGCCTTCTGCACCGCCGCATCCAGCAGGTCCGGCCGGAGCTTCACGCACGCCTCATAGAGTGCCTCGAACTGTGCGCCATCCGCCGTCGTGCCCGCCTGCTCTAGGCGCGTGACCGCCTCCTGGTAGGCGGCGAGACGGTTCTTCTGCGCGACCCGGTATCCGTAGATGCCGAAGAAGATGCAGCCGGCGGCGATCCCTGTCGCCACGCCGAAGAGGAGCCTTCTGTACAGGGTCCTGCGGCGGTACCGCGTGTCTTTCTTCGGATAAGTCCGGAGGGCCTCCCGCATCTCCGCTGCGGAGGCATACCGCTTCGCCGGATCCGGCGACATCGCCCGGTCCACCACCGCCGCGAAGCTGTCGCTGATGCCGCGGTGCTCCGAGAGCGGCACGATCTGCAGGAAATCCTCCGCCGGTCTCTGTCCTGTGACCAGGCTGTAGAGGACGGCGCCGGCGCTGTAGAGGTCCGACCGCGGCGTCACGCCGGTGCGGCTGCCGATCAGCACGTCCTCCCGGCTGGTCCCGACCGTGGAGATGGTGCTGCGGGTATTGCCGCTGAACTGGCGGCCCTTCTGCGTCATGCCGGAGGCCGAGCGCACCGCCCGGACCTGTTCCGGGGAGGCGTAGCCCTTCGAGTAGCCGACCGTCATGACGGATCCGTCCGTCAGGTACCCGGACACGTTGAAATCGATCAGGCAGATCGACCCCTGCGGCGTCACGATGATATTCGAAGGCTTGACGTCCCCGTGGATGATGGGGACGCGCCGGGTGTGCAGATATTCCAGGGCGTCCAGAAGCTGCTCCCCGTAGGCGGCGGCCTCCTCCTCGGAGAAGACCCTGCCCCGGTCCAGCAGCTGCTTGAGCGTCGGGCCCTCGATATACTCCATGACAGTGTAGACGTCCTCGCCGTCCTCGACGAAATCGAGGACCTGCGGCAGGCAGAAGTGCCGGAGGTTCTTGAGGATATCCGCCTCGGAGCGCCTGTCCACGCGGCCGGCCAGGCTCGCGTGCATCTTCTTGAGGACCACTTTTCTCTGCAATCGAAGATGCATGGCGAGGTAGACCGTTCCGCCCCCGCCATGCCCGATCTCTTCGAGTATCCGGTATGTCCCGTTGATCACGTTCTGCATACTTTGCTCAGCCGCCGTTTCTCTGCGCGGCGATCTGCGCCGCCTTCAGGTCCGCTGCCCGCACGCGCGCGGCTTCCTGCGCCAGGGCGTCCGCCACTCTCTGCAGGTTGACGCCGATGGTCTGGATATTGACCTTGACCTTGTTGGCCTTGGTCAGGTAGGCGTTGGCATTGTCGCCTTTCCATCCTGCGGACAGAGTCTGCAGCGCGCCGCCCATATCGTCGTCGGACAGTTTCCGGATGTCCGCTGCAATCTTGCGGAGCTCCTGCACCTGTCTCATCGCGGCGCGGTATTCAACGGAAATCTGATGTTCAGTCTTCATGATAAGCTCTTACCTCTTATAGGGAGGCGCGGCCTGTGCGGAGGCTCGCGCCGCGAAAGGTGTACCGTGTCCTGATCAGAGGATGTCGGAAGGAAGGGAATTGGCGATGCTGGCCGCTTCCTGCTCGCCCTGGTCATACGCTGCCGCCATCTCCTCGAGATCCTGGGAGTACTCGGTGATCAGCTTGGAGAGACGCTCGATGTCGTCGCTGAGGCCGTCCATCTTTCCGTAGTAGGCGGTCGCTGCCTCGCCGGTCCAGACGGCGTTCAGGGCCTTCACAGTGTTCATCATCTCGTTCGCGATTGTCCTGACAGTGGTGTTCGATGCATTGAATTCACCCGCGGCTGTTCTGAGCTGCTGAGGGGTTACCATAATCTTTCCGTCCATGATATCTTCCTTTCTTTTTTATATATTCAGATATGTATATGCTGTCGGATGAAGGATTCGTTCCGCGGTCCTGCCGCTCCGGTGTTATCTTCTGCTGCGGGCGATGCCGACGCTGGTGTTCTCCGCCTTCGCGTAAGCCGTGGCTGCCTCGTTGAGCTTCTGTGCGAACTGGACGATGCCGTTGTAGAAGGAATCGTACTTCTGCATATCCGTTGCGAACGTGTTATGGAACGCATCGCGGGCCGCGCCTTCCCACATGCTGTTGAGCGCCTGCTCGCGCTGCTGCATGTTCTGGACTTCCGTGCGGAACTTGTTGTTCAGGTTGTTGAGGTTCTCCGCTGCTTCGACGAGCTTCGCCGGTGTGACTGTAAACTGAGCTGCCATTTTTTCTTCCTCCTTATAAAACTGTTTTTTATTTAGCCTCTGTTGATGCCCTTGTCTCTATGCTTTCCAACGGTTCCTTACAGGATGTCGTTGGGAAGTCCCTGGTTCGCGTTGGCGGTGGTCCTCTCCGCCTGTTCTTCGACCCCTGCGATCTCCCGGAGCTTGCCGGGGTAGGTCTTGACCTTGTCGTAGATCTCCTGGATCGAGGTCTTCTGCTCCGTCAGGTACCGCTGGTACTGCTGGGAGGCATCCCCTTTCCAGTAGCCCGGGAGCCTCTTCATGACCGTGTCGAAGTTCTGCATGGCCGTCTGTACCGACTGCAGATTCCGGTCGATCTGCTCTGCCGCGCCCGCCAGGCGCTGTGTGTCTATCCGGATATTGATCTCTGCTGCCATCTTTCACCTCACACTCTGAGACTGCTGATCATGTTGCTGATCGAGTTCTCGCAGTTCCCGTACTCGTTCTCAGCGGTGCGGAAGAGTCCGCAGAGCTCTTTCATCTCCCCCAGCATTTCCGTCGCAGCGTTCCTGTCGCTGAGCCAGACGTTCTTCATCTCGGCCTGTGCGGCGCCCTCCCAGGCCCCGTCCAGCGCCTGCATCGCGTCGAAAACGGCTGTCAGCTGTTTCTGCAGCTCCGAGTAGATCGTCTGCAGACTCTGCACATCCTTGTGCAGCTCCCGCATGTCCTGTTCCAATACCTGCATGGCTCTTACCTCCTTACGACCTGATCTGCGATTCCCACGATTCTCTGAGGAACCGGGTGTCCGGCATCGGGAGCTGTTCCACGTAGGGGTACTCCCGTCTTTCAATCGTGTTCAGTCCTGTGATCACTCTGATCTTCGGCAGATCGGCGGTCTCGACCCTGATGCGTTTCCGCCTGTCTCCCCGGAGGACCTGCTCCTCCGTCCGCTCGTAGGTCGTCCGTATCTGTGCCAGGACGTTTACGAGTCCGTCCAGCCTGGCCAGTTCCTGCTCCAGACTTTCCGTCTGCTCTTCCAGCCGGTACCCGTACACGACAGCTCTGTCTGTCTGCATCAGTCTCCGCAGGATCACCCGCTTCTCCATCAGCTGGTTCTTTCTGATCCGGAACATCTGCCTGATCGATTCCAGTTCATTTTCCGTCTGCCGGATCCTTGCTGTATCTGCTTTCATCTGTCTCGCTCCTTGTGATTGTCATTATGCCACGCTCCCGGAAACAGTGTGTGCAAACATGACGAACGGTCATTCTTTCTGACAAACGGTCACAGAAGCATCAGACGGGAACCGTTGACGCAGTGATACTGGCTCAGCGTGCACTTCCTGTCCATGACGGTCCCCGATTCGCTCAGGCACAGCCGGAAGGCGCCGGTCCCGCCGTGCTGCGTCAGTCCCTCCTTCTGGTTGACGACCTCCAGGATCTCCGGGATCAGCACTTCGATCGTGCTCTGCTCGTCCAGCATGTAGTTGTACTGCCTGTTCAGGGCAGGTACCTGGATATCCACCATGATCACAGCCGCATCACCTCTCTTCCTGTCAGGATCCGGGCGGCGCGCCCGTCCTCCAGCCACCGGATCCCGCTTTCCGGGCCTCTCTCCAGCCCCAGCAGCATCCGTCCCTCCGCCCGCAGGGCGATCACCTTCGCGAGAAGGGCCGCGCCTTCTCTTTCCGGCTCGCAGGCCAGGACTGCCGCATAGCTCTCCGTTCCCTCGATCTGCCGCCAGTCCGCGACCGGATCCTCCGGTCCGGGGAGGATCTGTCCCTCCGGCGCCGGAACTTCCTGTACCGGGCCCGCCGCATCCTGCCGGTATTCCGGCAGCTCCGGAAGCAGCTCCCAGCCGGTCAGCATCTCCTCGAGGTCCCCGGCGCGGAAGCAGGAGATCTCGATATCGCCCTCTTCCGCCATATACCGCACCGCCGTGATCTCCGCATCCGGAGAGGGCTCCTCACTGCTTCCGTAATAGAGCAGCAGCGACGGCTGTTCTTCGCGCGTGCCGCGCAGCGCCGCGGTCCTGTCCGACCGCCCGATGCCGTCCATCCACCGGTGTCCCTCCTCCGAGAGGATGTAGTGCTCGCCGCTCATCGACAGCAGGCCTCCCAGAAGAAGTTTCTGCACCGCCGGGATCACCGTCTCCCGCGTCAGGACCTCCTCCGTCCCCTCATAGAAGAAGACGTGCCGGTCCGCGCACAGGGAGAGCAGGATCAGAAACTCCGGGAGCGTGAACCGCCGCGACTCGTTTACGGCCGGCAGCGCCTGTTCTTCGAAGACGGAGGCCGCTTCCGGCGGGCCGCCTCCTGTTATCACCTTTTTATCCTCGTTCATGGACTTTCACAAATTCTCTGATGGCTTTCCTGCAGTTCCTGGAGACCGGCACCAGCTGGTCCCCGACGCGGACCGCGCTCAGCTCCGCGTCGTAGCCGTCCGCCCTGTCCATATTGACGATGTAGCTGCGGTGGCTGCGGACGAAGGTCGCCGGCAGCTTCTCCGCGAGATGCTCGATCGTCTCGTAGAATCCGTATTCGCCGCTGTCCGTGTGGATGTACAGCTTCTTCTCCCGGGCCTCCGCGAACAGGATCCGGGTGTAAGGGATCCGCTGCCTGCCGTCCCGCGTCTCCACCAGCAGGGAGGGCCCGCTGCTCTCCCTTCCGGTGCTGCGCAGGTACCCCTCGATCAGCTCCTTCAGCACTTCTCCCGTCTGCTGTTCGGAGAAAGGTCGGATCAGCAGCGCCGACGGCAGCACGGTCGGCCGCAGATAGGACATGGGCGACACCCGCTGGTCCGCCAGGACCAGCAGATAGGCCTGGGGGTAGTCGCGGCGCACCGCTTCCAGCTCCGGGATCGTCATGCCGGTCACGTCCCAGCTGAGCAGGTCCACCTCCGGGCTCTGCGACAGCCGGCTGCGCAGCGACTCCAGCTTCCCCTCGAAGCAGTACTGCCACTGCTCCTCCGTGTACCTGGCCGCCGCCTCATGAAATTCCCTCTCCAGAAGCCGCTTCTCATCCGGCTTCGGAATGTACGCGTACAGTGAGATCATGTCTCAGCTCACTCTTCTTTCTTCCTGTCCGAAGGTACGATGACCTTGTGCCACCTGCGCCGCTCCGACGTCGGGATATAGCCGGTGCCGAGAGGCGCCCTCGCGTTCTGCTCCGCGAAGGGCAGGTCGTTGAAGTCGAAGATCCGGCTGGCCGAGGCGGGTCCGCCGAGGCAGATGCCCTGCTTCCGGCCCGCGAAGGTATCGTAGACATCCTTCCCGTACATATCCGTCCGCCGCTCCGGGCGCATGCCGGCGATGAAATAAATCCGGCTCTCGGCGCCTTTCTGCAGCAGATTGTTCAGCGCGCCGGGCACATTGTCCTTCGCGTTCTCCGGCAGGTAGATCTGTTCCGCGAACTCCGCCAGGTCGTCGATCACGATGAACCACAGCGGCTCCGCGCGCATCGCCTCGAACAGCGCCTCGTCCTCCAGCCCCTGCGCGAGCAGTTCCTTCTTCACGCCTGCGCGCCGGACGAATTCCGGGATCATGCGCTCCTTCATAAAGGAGAAGAACTCCGCATAACCGGAAATATGTGTCGCGCCTGTCTCCTGCGCGACCGCCTGCAGTCTGGCGCGGCCCATGTCCACACAGAACACTTCCGCTCCGCCCGCTGCGGCGGCGCGTGTGATGTTCCGGAGCAAAGAGGTCTTTCCGGCGCCCTTGGGTCCCAGGACCATCCAGGTGTAGGTGCCCGCCAGATCGATGCTCTCGATCTCCGCGGTCTCCTCCTCGTAGGCGTAGGGCAGCATCCGCCCGCCCTGCAGGAGCTCCCGGACGCGGTTGTCCACCGAGAACCGGGCCCAGTCCGGATCCTCCGGGATCCTCGGGACCGGCTGCGCGCAGGATCCCTTCCAGGAGGCCGCGTAAGCAGCGCACTCCTTGCGGATCTGGTCGCCTCTCCGGTAGTCGTCGTCCCCGGCGACCGCCAGCAGTGTCTGGAATTCAAGCGGCTCGCCGCTCACCATGGCGAGACCGCGGCCGCGGATGCCGGCTTCCGGCTCCGTGTCGACCCGGGTCTGGCCCATGAGCTCCGCGTACTGATAGCGGTCCGTCTGCTCCAGCGCGAACACCTGGGGCAGGAAGTCCCGCATCCTGGTCGGGATCTCCGCCGCGCCGAATCCGCCGCCGCTGATCAGGAAATAGATGCCGAGCGAGCTGCACTCCCTCGTGATCCGCAGCAGTTCTTCGTCGTAGCGGTTCTCCGTTTTCTCGCGGAAGGCCGCCATATTGTCGATGCAGATGAGGACCGCCGGGCGCGCGACGCCGTTGGCCTTCACATACTGCCAGTAATTGCCGCCCCGGAACAGCTTGCGCCGGTCCTCCATCATCCGGCCCAGCAGCCAGAAGAACTTGTTCATCGACTCGAGGTCCTCGGCGTACAGCACACCGCCCACGTGAGGATCTTCCTCGAAGGGCTGCAGCATCCTGCTGGAGAAGTCCAGCATATACACGGACAGATACTGCGGCGAATACCGCGTGATCAGCCCGTAGACCACCGACTGCAGGAAGGTGCTCTTGCCCGACATGCCGGTCCCGCAGACGGCTGCGCTGCCGTCCCGCGTGAAGTTGATCTCGAGGACGCCCTGCTGCTGGTTGGCGGGGTCGTCGTAGTAGCCGATCGACGTCCGCAGCTCCCAGGCAGCCCTGTGGGAGGTCCAGGCCGCCGGCATGCCTTCCGCGTCGACGGCGACCTTTCCTGCCGCCTGCGCGATCGTCATACTGGTCGGCAGCACGGGCAGCCACAGCCTGCTGACCGCAGGGTGCGGCGTGGATTCGTACAGCTGTTTCAGGTATTCGCAGACGGCATCCAGCTGCGTCATCTCCTTCTGGGAGGGCAGCTTCACCTTCTCCGCCTTGGACCGGTTGACGATATAGACCGCCCGCTGCCGGTCGTTGAGGATGTTCCAGCCGAGGGTGTCCTGGCTCACTTTCCGGTAGAGCGCCCGGAAGTTCCCGAGGATCTTCCGGTTGTAGGCCGTGTCGGGGAAGTCGATCTCCGCCTCCTGCAGCGCCTGCAGGAACCGGCTGATCTCGTCGCCCTCGAAGGTGGAGGCCGTGCCGGCCGGATTGGCCTTCTGCCAGAGCTGCACCAGCTGTGTGGTCCACTGGATCGCGCGCTGGTCCTGCTGGCGGCGCTTCACATAGCTGCCGACCATGGCGGTCTTGCCGGTGGCGGTCAGCATGCGCGCCAGCTCCGTCTTCTGCTGGTTCTCGTCGTCGTAGATCGCGCCGCTCCAGCCGGACTGGAACAGCTCGAAGAGCTCGTCGTTGCCGACCTGCAGATAGGTGCGGCCGGCCTGTGTCAGATACGCGGCGTCCGGGCGGTGCAGCATGTCCATACTGTCCTCCCGGTTCTGGACGCGCAGGCAGAGCTTGAACCGCGCGTTGCTCCAGATGTTCGCGTCGACGGTGCCCGAGGGCTTCTGGGTCGCGAGGATCAGGTGCACGCCGAGGCTTCGGCCGACCTGCGCGACGCTGATCAGGCCCTTCATGAACTCTTCCTGCTCGCGCTTGAGCTCCGCGAACTCGTCGATGATGATGAACAGGTGCGGCACAGGCTCCTTCACCTCGCCGTTCTTGTACAGCATCGTGTAGGCATTGATATTATTGACGCCGTTGTCGTGGAAGATCTGCTGACGGCGCCGGTTCTCGCTCCGGATGGAGACCATCGCGCGGTTGATCAGGTTGCCGGACAGGTTGGAGATGCTGCCCGTCAGGTGGGGCAGGTCCTTGAACAGGTCCGCCATGCCGCCGCCCTTATAGTCGATCAGGAAGAAGGCCACGTCCTCGGGGCTGAAATTGACGGCCAGCGACAGGATGTAGGTCTGCAGCGTCTCCGATTTGCCCGAACCGGTGGTGCCTGCGACCAGGCCGTGCGGTCCGTGATACTTCTCGTGGGCGTCCAGGTAGCAGGGCGTGCCGCCGGCGCTCTGTCCGACGAGGGCCTTCATGGACGTATAGGTGCGGTTCCGCCTCCAGCGGTTCTCGACGCCGAGCTGCCTGGGAGACGCCACCCCGTACATATCGAAGAAGGAGATCGCGGAGGGAATGTCGCCGCCGGTCTCGATCTCATTGACCTCCAGGTTGGACAGGTGCCGCGCGTAGGCGTCCAGCTGCGCGGGATCCACCGGGTCGAAGTCGACGCAGGTGCGCTCGCCCGTCCGGGTATTCAGGAGTCCGCGGAAGCTGCTGTCCTTCTGCAGGATGCACTCGCAGGTGTTCGGCAGCTCCTCGTAAGTGGCCGCCAGGATGATGATGGTGAATCCGTACCGGGCGCCCTTCTCCATGAGCGTCGCGCCGTTCGGATCGTTCTCGATAAGGGCCCTGTCCTCGACAAAAAGGACAAAATGCGGCTTGTACAGCACCTTTTTCTCCCCGACGCTGCTCTCCTCCGTCTCCATGCGGTCCCGGAGGATCCCCGCCAGGGTGTAGAACAGGTCGCTGACTTCGCTGCCGCCGCCGATATAGCGGGCCTTCTTGTCGGAGGACCAGACGTGCGGGAGCCAGGCCGCGAAGCCGAACCTGTGCGCCGTCGTGAACTCCTCCTCGCAGGCGTAGGCCAGCTTGACGTCCGGGTAGCAGTTGTTCGCCATGATCTGTGCGGAGAGCGCCTCGGCGATCGCGTACGCGCCTTCCTTGTTGTCGCCGCCCACGAGACCGATCAGCGGGTTCTGCAGCAGATCCACGCTGATGGGGACGTTCTGGAGCATGCCGTAGCGGTCGCGCAGCTGGGCTGGTACCTTCTTCAGCTCGTCGAAGACCAGGGAGAACCGCTCCTTGGGCACCAGGATCGGCGCCTGCAGCGGAATGTTGCCGACGCCCACTCTGTGGATCAGGAAGTCCTCATGGGTCTGGTTGCGGCTCCAGAGCAGGTTCTGCCGCTCCATATCGTCCGAGAGACAGTAGCTCGCGGCGGGGTACTGCCTGTTCAGGACCGCCGTGTTGAACCGGACCCGCTGCAGGATCTCCTGCTCGCAGCGGTCCAGATATTCTTTGTAGGCATTGACGCGGAAGGCCTCGTCCTGCGCGTTGACTTTCCGGTTGTAGCGCAGGTTGACGATGGCCCAGACGGAGCCGATGATCGCCGACAGCACCGCCACGAGGATGCCGGTGAACATGGTGATGCTCGGCGACCCGTTGGAGGACATGGCGGCCATGATGGCGAGAATGCTGCCGGAGGCCATGGGGATCATCATGGTCATGGAGGGACCGATGACCAGGAAGAGCGGCATCTCCTTCGACGTCTTCGGATCCGGCGGCGCCTCGATCTCGATCGGCTCGGTGCTCAGCACGTCCATGTTGCGCGGCGCGCGGTGATAGAGGGTCTTTTTATAGGGCTTGGAGTCCGACGAGCGCGATCCGGCCGTCGTGTCGTCCACAGTCATCAGCACACCGGTGCGGATATGGCAGGGGACGTCCCCGCGGATCGCGATCTGCCCGTTGAGCAGGATGATGTCCAGGCCCCAGATGTGGATCCTGTCGCCGCAGACGATCTGCTCCTCCCCGTGCACCCGGTGGTCGCCCACATAGATGCCGTTGGCGCCTTCATCGACGATGGTCACCCTGTCGCCGCTCACGCGGATCGTGGCCATGCTGCGGGAGATATACTCTTTGCCCCGATAGCTGAAGGAGTACTGGATGTCACAGGTGGAGGAACGTCCGATGGAGATGTTCCCGCTGCGGGCGTACCGGTACTTCATGTAGGGGACGAGGGAGTCCCCGCGGTCCCGCACGATCACGTTCAGGAGCTCCCCCTCCGGGGAGAGGATGGAGAAATATTCCCCGTCCTTCAGCGGGCTCTCCGAGCGGTCCTCGGCGCTGCGCACCGTGTAGTGCTCCGAATCCAGCAGATACCAGGCGCCGCTCTTTTCTTCCAGGAGGATCTCCAGGTTGTGGTGCAGGCGGAATACCGACCGGTTCAGCACGATGCTGTGGATCTGGTCGTGCACCGCCGGCAGCGCGTACTCGCTGTAAGCTTCCTGGCTGTGAAATGTCAGTATCAGGCTCATCGTCTCTCCTCTCACAGAGGGTCTCTATACTGCAGCAGACTTACCGCTCCGGTTCCCATTCGCAGATATACGGCGAAGAGGATGTGAATATCCGGTCGTCCCAGTGCCCGTCGAACATCTGGATGCTCATCGCGGCGTGGTCCTGCCCGGTCGTCCCGTCGTCGTCCGGCTCCAGCGTCCCGTGGCGGTCCGTCCCCCAGTCGGTGAAGGCGGAAGTCTTCCCGCTCACCCACTTCCACACGCCTTCCGTCTCCGCGTCGGAATAGCCGAGGAAGGCGTATTCATACCCTTCCCGGACCATGTAGTCGTAGAGCGCCTCGTTCTCGCCGGCATCCCCGATCACGGCAAGGTCGCCGCCTCTGGACTTGCACCACTGCTGCGCCTCGCTCCAGCGGCTCACGCCGTCCTCGTAGATATAGTAATAATGTCCGTCGTACTCCAGCGCGTCCTCCGGGATCTCCCTGGGCGCCTGCTCGTCCTCGACGCCGTTGTCGCCCCACTGGCAGATATAGGCGCTGGTCTCATAGCCGAAGGCCGAGTCGTTCCAGGTGCCGTTCCTCTCCGAAGTGCTGAAGAGCGCGCCGTTCTCCCGGACGGAGTCGGCGTTGGGCTCTGTCCGGCCCCAGTTCGTGTAGCAGGGCTGCTTCTCCGTGACCCAGACCCAGTTGCCCTCGATCTGTTCGTCGTTGTATCCGAAGAAAGCCGTCTCGTACCCGCTGTCGAGGCAGTACTGGTACAGCCGGCTGTTCAGGTCCTCAGAGGTGATGACCGCCAGATGGCCGCCCTGCCTCTCGCAGTCCTGCTTCGCGGCCGCATACGACCGGACGCCGTCACTGCTGAAGACATAATAATAGTTGCCCCCGTACTCCATCGCGCCGGCCGGGACCTGCGACATGTCGACCCCGTCTGCCCCGCCGTCCTCCGCAGGCGCTGCGGCCTCTTCCGCCGCCGGGCTCTCCTCCTGCGCCGGCTCGGTCTCCGCGGCTGCGCTGTCCCCGGACGCACTGTCCGCTGCCGCCGCATCCGGCCCGGCCGCTGCCTCTTCCGCCTGTCCGCTCTCCGCAGCCGGATCCGCCGTCGGGATCACACTCTCCCTGCCGCCTCCCGCTCCGCGCAGGAACAGGAACCCGCAGATGATGACCGCGACGAGCGCGCCGGTGATCCCCGCGATCAGGGCGACCGGCAGGGTCCTTTTCACTTCTTCCGAAGGGGGCAGGATCGGCGGGACATCCGTGCTCTGTTTGCCGAACGCCGCGTCCTGCGGTTCGTCGATCAGTTTCTTTCCGCAGTAAGGGCAGTGCCGGCTCCCGGGCTGGATCGCTTTGCCGCAATAGATGCAGAATTCTCTGTAATTACTGGCCACTGCTATGCCTCCCGACCGCCTTTATTTCAGGCGGTTCCCGCATTCCGTGCAGAACAGGTCATCCGGTCCCACGGGACTGCCGCACCTGTCACAGACAAGTCTGCGCTCCGCCGCCTTCTCCTCCGGCACAAACCCGGCAAAATACGTGTCGCTGTCATCCACAGGCGTCTTCTCGTCGTCCGTCTGTCCGAAGAAAGGAATCTGCTGCTCTTCTGTATAAGGCGGCTCCTCCGCGGGCTGTGTCAGCTCCTCCGGGCTGTCATCCGCAGCCGGCTGTGCCGGCTCCGCGGGATGCGGGGGCTCCGTCTTCCCCTCCAGGGAGGGGGCCCGGAAGAAGCCCTGCGCCTTCTTTCTGCGCGCCGCCTGCTCCTTCTCCTGCTCCGCGGCTGCCGCTGCCTCAGCGGCAGGTGCTGCCGGAGATGCAGGCACAGGCGCCTGCTCTTTCACCGGAACTCCCTCCGCGGGCCGGCCGGCCGCTTCCTCCGCCGCAGATACAGGGCTCTCATCCGCAAACATGGACAGGTCCCCGTCCTCCGCGAACATCGAGCCGAACTCCTCCTCCGTGAACATGGAGGTTCCCGCATCCGCAGCGGTTCCTGCCGCCGCAGTTGCTGCCGCCGTCACTGCCGGAGCTGCCGCAGCCGGGGCTTCCCGCTGCGCCTCTTCCGCCGTCTGCTTATGCCCGCAGTAGATGCAGAAGACCATCTCATCTTCCAGAAGCTTCCCGCAGTAAGGGCAGATCTTCTTCCCGCCCGGGCGGAAGCGGTTCTCCGCCGCCCGGATCCTCCGGATGATCTCCATCGCCTCCGGCTCCGCGTCCGCGCCGTGCGCGCGCAGATACCACTCCCCCAGTTCCTGCAGTCCTTCGCGCCGCGCATCCGGTCCGGAAGTCCTTCCGGTCTGTTCCGGCTCCCGCGCGTGTCCGTCCCGGGCCCCTCCCCGGGCACCTAAACCCAGAAAATCGAACGCCATATGCCGCTCCTCTTCCGTCCTCCGCCCTGTGGAAAGGGCCTGTTACAGGTCTCCGGCCCGCTTGAAGAATCCCGCCGGGTCGCGGGGCTTCTCCTCGACCGCCTTTTCTTTCTTCATCTTCGCGATGTCGGGGTCGATCCAGTCGGCGGCGCCCGCCGGCATCGTCACATCCTCCTCCCCGGAGGGCGGCGTGCCGATCCCGAACCTGTGGAACATATAGGCCCGGAGCTCCCGGAACACCTCCTGCATCGAAGGCCTCGCGCCGGGATCCTCCGACAGCATCGCCCGGATCATCCGCCGCAGCGGGTCGGGCAGTGCCGGTGACAGTTCCGGTTCCCTGCCGTCCAGGACCGCCTCGTGCAGATACGCGTACTCCTCCGTGTCGAAGCCGGGGATCTCGCCGGTCAGGTACTTGTGGAAGAGGATCCCCGCCGCGAAGACGTCCACCTTGCAGGTGACGTCCGCCGGCTCCTCCAGCATGTACAGGCAGGTCTCCGGCGCCATATACACCTGGTCCCCGCCCATGTCGTCCGGGTGCGGGGGCTCATTTTCGAAGAAACTCCCGTCATAGTCGATGATCTTGCCCACATAGCTGCCGGTCACGGTCTTCTGGGGCAGGATGTTGGTCTCCTTCAGGTCCGCGTGCACGATGTGCGCCTCGTGGAGCGACATCAGGCTGTGCGCCAGCGCGGTGCAGTACGTGAGCCGCATGCGCAGGTCGGGGTCCGTCCGGTCATCCGGCAGCGCCTCCGCGCTCCGGACCCGGTTCATGGAGATATAATAATGGGAACCACTGCGGAAAAACTCCGAGATCCGCACAGCATTCCCGTCGGAATAGGCGTTGATGGCCTCGTAGAGGCGCCTCTTCTTGTCCTCGTACTCGCGGCAGTCCGCGATCCGGTCCTGCATCAGGGCGGCGCTCAGCGACCCGTCCGCCGGATACACGGGGTCCATGAATTCCTTCAGGAAATAATCCTTCCCCTTCCGTCTCGCGTATGTCCAGCGGGAGAAACCCGCGTCTTTGTTCTGAAAGGGCTCTTCCAGCAGATATTGATTCAGAAACTCACTCATGCCTTACCTGTTCACTCTTCCCTCTGCGCAGAGGTCCTCTTCTCTGTATCTTTTAGCAGTGCCGAATAGCCTTTCCGGTACTCCAGCCAGCGCTGCCGCAGGACCTCGCCGTCCGGCACACTGTCCCCGTCCGGCAGACAGTCCGCGTAGGCGGTCTGCATGTACCGCGCCCGCTCCCGGAACTGCTCCCTCGTATTCTCAAAGCTCCCGAAGAAGAAGCTCATCAGGCCGAACGTGTAGTCGTCGCCCGCCACCTCCCGGAACGCGCCGTTGAGCGCGGTCTGAAAGGCCAGCGGCGACTGGGCCCGTGTGAGCGACTGCAGGAGCACGTTCTCGAATTCCATCGGCGAGTGGTAGTAGCCGAAGCACCCGTCCGTCGCCGTGATCACCATGAACGGCCGGTCGGACCGCACGCGCCGGTGATGCAGGACATACTTCCCGTCGGAGGACAGCACGTTCGTCATCGCGCCGTCGTCCTGCAGGTTCTCCATCGCGTCGCTGCCCTCCACGTCGTCCGCCGTCGCCTGCAGCAGTCCCCGCGGCGTGAGCAGATAGACCCTGGAGTCCCCGGCCCACAGGATGTCCAGCACGATGTCCTTTCCCTCCTCATGTGCCAGCGCGACGGCCGCTGTCGTGGGATAATCCCGCACCAGCGACCCGCGGATCTTCATCCGCTCCTGCGCGTAAGTGCCGCACGCGTGGTAAGCTCTGTCGATCGACTTCCGGATCTCCTGCACCATCTGCGGCTGCTCCCGCCAGCCGTCCGCCATCTCGCGCCGGTACCACTCGTAGACGGCGCCGCTGACGACCCGGGAGGCCATGTAGGCGCCCGTGTGCATCCCGAAAGAGCGGTAGCTGCGCGCGCCGATGCCGCCGCAGCCATCGAACACCCCGGACAGCGCGCTGTCCGCGCCGAGCGAACTGCAGTAGCAGTCCTCCCCCTGGCCCTCGACCCACTCCCCGCACAGCAGGAAGATCGTATCCAGCTTCTCCGAAAAAGAATTGTTCTTGCCCATTCCTCAGGACATCCTCAGATCGAATTGCAGATCGCGCTCAGGATCTGGTCGTAGTCGCAGTCCTGCAGGCCGCTGCCCGCTTCCGACTCATAGTGGATCACGTTGTTCCAGTTGTCGCGGATCTGCGACCACCCCGGCTTGTCAGGGGTGAAGAGGATGAGACGCTTGGCGGACTCCTCCATGTGCCCCGGGCTGCGCCGGCTTCCCCACCACTGGGTCAGCTCGTTGAAATCCGCCGCCATGCCGTTCGGATAGTTGGCGGCGCTGCGGCCGAAGCCCAGATCGTGCGTCCCCTCGTCGGACCACACGACGATGACCTGCCGCTTCTTCAGCGCGGACTGGTCCCAGTCCGACTTGATCGCGTAGGCCAGCGCCTCCAGGCCGTCCTCCGGGTCATCCCCGCCGCCCTTCGGCTCGATGCACTCCACGCACATCCGGAAGTCCTCCGCCTGCTCCGGCAGCCGGAAGAAGTCCGTCACCGCCATGGCCTCGTCCCGGTCATAGTAGTAGTCCCGGAACGCGACGATGCGCACCCTGAGCGACTCGACCTTCTTGTGCTTGACCTCCATCAGATGCTGGAAGTCCCTGTAGAAGTTCAGCGCGTTCTGCTTCACCGTATCCAGAATGTGGTCCATGCTCATCGTCACGTCGATGCAGAACACCAGATCCACACTGTAGGTCATCCTGTAATTGCTGGCCATTTTTTCGCTCCTTCTCTATCACTCAATAACTGCTGCTGTGTACCTGTTTCAAAGATCTCCGCCCCGGCGGATCAGTCCTCTCCGGACATTCCCGGCCGGGAAGCCGCCTCCTTGAACGCATCGAAATCCCCGAGGATCTGGTTCTGTGTGCGGATCCGGTCCTCGGTGCTCTCCGCGGATTCCTGCGTCACAGCCCCGGTCGACTGGAAGTAGTCCGATCCGGTATCCCCGCTGCCCTGCGGTATTCCGGGCGCCTCCTGGATGTCGGGTGCCTGCTGGATGCCGGGTGCCTCCTGAATGCCGGGCGCCTGCTGCGGCCCGGGTCCCTGCGGCTGCAGGAAATCCTGCGTTCCGGCGGGATCCTGCACGCCGGGAGTATCCTGCACTCCGGGAGTGTCCTGCACCCCGGAGGGATCCTGCAGTCCCGGTTGCGTCTCTGTCTCCCCGGACCGCTCCGTGTCGTAGAACGACGGCGTCTCCGCCGCCTTCGCCGCTCTTCCCTTGTAGATCCCCGCCCGGATCGTCTGGATCAGCAGCAGAAGCAGCAGCACCCCGCAGGCGATCAGGAGCACTTTCCGGAGCAGCTCCGCCTTCTGCAGGGCTGTATCCTTCTCCTGCAGCTGCTGTTTCGCAGCCCGCAGCTGGTCCGCCGCCGCGTCCCGGGCCGGATCACGCCCCGCAGCGCCTGCCGCCGGAGCGCCGGTACCCGCGGCATTCTGCGCCGCGCGCGCCGCCTGTCCCCCGGTCTCTGCCTCCTGCCGGCTGACGATCCGGTAGAAGCCGCCGTTCAGGTCCTCGATCCGGACCGGCGTGCCGCATTTCGGGCATGCCCTCTGTTCCCTCGAGACGGGATTTCCGCATCGGTCACAGTACATGGTCACCTCTTCTCCCCGCACACGATGCAGGTGTCGTTTCCATAATCGTTCTCACACTGGCAGTTCCTGCAGACCCAGCGGCCTCTGCGCTCACTGTCGACATAGATCACATCCACTTCGTCCTGCGAGCGGTCCCTGCCCTCTCCGCCGGAGCCGCTGAAGCTGCTCTCGCGGAGCCTGCTGCCGGACGATCCGCTGCCGCCGGATGTACCGCCTCTGCCGCCGAAACTGCCGCCTCCGCCGCCGAAGCTTCCCCCGGACGTACCGCTTCTGCCGCCGGACGTGCCACCGGAAGTGCCTCCGGAAGTACCGCCGGACACACCTCCGTGCGCACCGCCGCCCGAAGTGCCTCCTGTCCCGGCGCCACCCGCGGCGCCGCCGGATCTTCCGCCGGACGCGGTGCTCGATGTGCCGCCTCCGGGCTTCTTCTCCTTCTTCCGGATCATGATGAGAAGGGCGACGGCGACGATCAGTACGATCACCGCGATGATGACACCCATGCCGTCACTGCTTACCATAATGCTTCTCCATTTCTGTCATTGCTTATCAGAGATCCCCGGCCTTCGCGAAGAACTTCCTCCGCACGGTCTCTTCCCTGCTCTTCTCTTCCTGCACTTTTTCTTCCCTGCTGCGCCGGTCGCGCCCCGCTTCCAGCTTCCGCAGGTCCTCCAGCATATCGGCAGCGCAGGCGTACCGCGCGTCCGCCTCGTAGCTGCAGGCCTTCAGGATGATCCTGGCGAAGTCCACCGAGGCCGTCGCCGGCACCGGCAGCGGTTCCCCTGAGAGCCGTCTGTCGCTCCCGGAGGGCATGCTCCCCGGTCCCCCGGTCATGCCCGACATCCCTGACATCCCTGTCCTGCCCGCGCCGGACTCCGAGAAAGGCGCCTCCCCTCTGTTCATCAGCCGGTAGAGGACCATGCCCAGCGAGTAGATGTCGGAGCGCCGGTCCGCCGTCTTGCGGAAATAGGATTCCGGCGCGATATAGGCCTTCGTTCCGCCCGACCACACGCCCGCCTCTGCGCCTTCGTAGCTGCCGGCGATGCCGAAGTCCCCGAGCTTGAAATCCCCGTGCGACGTCGCAAAAATATTGGACACCTTGATGTCCCTGTGGACGACCTTCTCCTTCTCCAGATAGACCAGGGCGTCGCACAGATCCATGCCGATCCTGACCGCTGTCCGCTCGTCACATCGCTGCAGGTCCAGGTACCTGTCCAGGCCCGTCAGCAGCTCCATCCGCAGAAGGATATGGAAACCGGGACCGTCCGTTCTCCGGACGATCCTGTGGTCTTCATAGGAAACGATATGGGAATGCCCTTTCAGTCTCTCCATCAGGGCGATCTCTTTGGAAATATTCTGAATTGTACGCTGACTGTATGCGCTGATGCCGGCATCGCTCATGCCCGCACCGCGCATCCTGAGAATGGCCTGAGGGTCCGGGATCGTGATGACCTTCAGTGCCGCCAGATATTCACCTCCGACGTCCCTGCGCCGGATCTTATAAACACGGCCGAACGAACCGGCCCCGATCTCTTCCGCCAGTGACCATTCCGGCCAGAGTGCACTCTCCCAATCCACTGCTGCCCTCACAAATCTCTGCACTGCCCGTATCACTGCGGCCGCCTGTGCGGCCCACCTTTTTATGATACCGTATCTGTCTGTTTTTTCAAATCAAATGCATCTGTTTTTCGGAGAAAAAGGACCTTCCTGGTCCATATATCTCAGTCCACCTGTGCCTCATAGAACCGGTAGCTGGACCTCCAGGAGATCTCCCGGCGGGAGATCGGCTCGAACATGAACGCGTCCACATCCATGGAAGGGCTGATCTTGAAGGTGTTCTTATATTCCTTGTTGATCTCGCTGACCGTAAACCGGCCGGCCTCCTTCCAGCTGTTGCCGGAACGGACATAGAAGCCCCAGGTCGTGTTGGCGCTCCCCTTCGAGACCTCCGTGATCGTCAGGCTGATCGTGATCTTCCGGCATTTCTTCAGAGGATTGTCCAGCAGCCATGCATGCGTATTGAAGTCCTGCAGCGTGAACGTCCCCTCGGACCACTCGCCCTTGGCCAGCTCACTGCCGGAGACGTAGCCCTTGACATTGCCCTGCGTCTCGCCGCACCGGCTGCAGGTCTTCGGCTTGTCATAGGTCGCGTCCTTCCAGCTGTGTCCCAGCGCGCTGCCGGTCGTCGCGCCGCAGCGCTTGCAGGTCTTCGGCTCCGTGCAGGTCGCCTCGGCATAGTCGTGCCCCAGCGCCGTGCCGGTCGTTGCGCCGCACCGGCTGCAGGTCCCCGGCTCCGTGCAGGTCGCGTCGGCATAGTCGTGGCCCAGAGGCTGACCCTGCGTCTCGCCGCACCGGCTGCAGGTCTCCGGCTCCGTGCAGGTCGCGTCCAGGAAGTCATGCCCCAGGAAGGATCCCTGCGTCGCGCCGCAGCGGCTGCAGATCTCCGGCTCTGTGCAGGTCGCCGGATTCCAGGCATGTCCGAGCGCCGCCTGTCCGATCTTTCCGCAGATCTTGCAGACAGCCGGCTCCGTGCACGTGGGTTCCGAATAGATATGGATACTTCTGTAGAACAGGAACGCGCTCAGGAGGAAGAGTCCGGCGCAGATGGCGATCAGTACCGGTCTGCTCACGCGCGGGCCCTTTCCGCCCCCATCTGTTCCCGTCTCCGGGACTGTTTCTGTCCTGCCGGCCGCCCCGGCACCCGCAGCTGTCCCTGCACCCGCTGCACCGGCTGCAGCTCCCGCAGCCGTCAGCAGCACACCGCGCAGCTGCTCCGGACTCTGCGCCGCCGCGCCGGGATTCCTCAGAAGCGCGGAGGTTCCGAGCAGGAGCCGCCCGTCCGCACCAACGAACAGATCTCCCGGGCGGATCTCCCCATAGGAGATCCCCCTGCTGCCGCAGATCGCCAGCGCGTCCCGCAGCTGCTGTTCCAGGCTGTCCAGGTCCTTTTCTTCCAACCGGTTCCCGTCCGCGTACCGCCCGAGGGGCTCCGCCGCCGGCACACGCAGATAGACGGTCTGTCCTCTGCCGTCCGGGGCCGCTTCTATATGCGTCTCCTCCGGCACCAGGAAGACCGGGTACTGCCGCAGCGCGCCGATCTTCTCCAGCTTCTCCCGGATCGCCGTCTCTTCTGTGCCGGCGACGATCATGACCTGCAGCACCGCTTCCGCCTCCGGCTCCCCGAAGGCGCTCTCCCGCGTGTACCTGTAGGCCCGGCAGTCCCCCGCATCCGCGAGCAGATCCGCCATCATGTCCCCGATATACCAGTTCGGCCAGAACGAATAACGCTCCATGATCTCCCTGTCCTTTCTGTGTCCCCCTGACGCCTCAGTCTTCACTGATTTCTAAAGATTAAAATACGCTAATTTATATATTACCCCCGGATCGGTCCGGCAACAAGGGACGGCCTGCGTCTCCGTTGACTTTTTTCTACTCTCAAGAGTAAAGTGAAAAGGAGGGCGGTACAAGTACCGTTCGTCCTGTTTGGATACCATTCGTCAGATCTCCGGCATTTCTGCACGATGAATTTCTATATTCTTATCAGACGAACCGATCCACATCAGGCAGTTCTACAGCAGAATCCCGCCTCAATGCGAAAGGATGATCTTTATGTCTGCATCTTCCGACCAGTATACAAACACAGAAAAAACGACCCGGCAGTACGACCAGAACGTACAGCCGGGCCCGGCGGCAGGCAGTTCATCGGGATCTTCGGGATCTTCCGTACCTTCCGGTCCTTCGGCCGGATCCGGCCGGGATTCCTCCGTCTCCCGGACCAGGGCAGGCCTGTCTTTCGTGCTGCTCCTGGTGATCTTCGCCTGCATCCTCTATCTTGGCATGGCTTTCCTTCGCGGCACTTCGCAGGCCGGCCCGGGAAACAGTACAGGCACGGCATCCTCTGCCGCGCCTGCTTCTTCAGCTTCTTCCGCCTCTTCAGCTTCCCCTGCCTTCCTGCGCTTTCCGCCCGATCTTGCTTCCTCATCCGGGCAGTATGCCCGTGAAGTCATCGGCACCGCTGCAGCAGCATCAGAACCGCAGCTCCTGATTCCGGAAGGCGCCGTCTCCTACGGCGGGCACCACTACTACATCTACAACGACGTCCGAACCAGCTGGGAGGACGCCGCACAGCTCTGCCGGGACCGCGGTGGCTACCTCGCCGTCATCAACGATGCCGGCGAGAACGAATTTCTGTATCAGTACATGACCGGTCTCGGCTATGAGGAGGCCTTCTTCGGCCTGACCGACAGCCTCCAGGAAGGCATCTGGATCTATCTCTCCGGGGACACCTCCGACTTCCGCGACTGGGGCCGCAACAGCCGCAACGTCGCCGAACCGAACAACGACGACCCTCTCGAAAACTACGGCCAGCTCGACACCAACCTCCACGACGGCTGCTGGAACGACGGCGCCTTCGGCAAGAGAGTCTACACCCCCGACGGCAAGCCCTACCGGGACCTCTATACTTATATCTGCGAGTGGAACCGGTAGAATTTCAGGGCAAAGTGAGCGTCCGAAGGGGCACTTTCGCTTTCAAACAGAATACGCCAGATCAAAGCGAGTCCCCGGAGGGACACTTTCGCTTTCAAACAGAAAATGGTCAGGTCAAAGCGAGTGCCCGAAGGTACACTTTCGCTTTCAAATAAAGAATTCAGGGTCAAAGCGAGAATCTCAAGGAAGATTCTCGCTTTAGTTTGTGAAATGACTGTATAAAGCGAGTTATAAATCACTAACCCTCGCTTTATACAAGAGTTTTTCATCTGAAAGCGAAAAGGCTCTTCTAAACCTCGCTTTGAAAACTTCAGCATGACTATAAAAGCGAAAAGCCAACACGCGTTCGCTTTGACCAGCCACACCCGCATTTGAAAGCGAAAAATCCCCCTTCTCTTCTCTACTCCACGATTGCCCCGATCCCCCGAAGCTTCTCAACGATCGCGCGCACATCCGCGCCGGCCCGTTCTTCCGACACATCATACTTCTCGAGCAGCTTCCGGATGATCGCTGCTTCGGTCGTATCCTCCCGCAGGCAGTCCACGATGAACGCGGCGGTCCTGTTGCTGCGCACCATGCCGCTGAACGTGGCGCTGCCCACGGGCACCATGATCTGCTCCGCCCCGGTGTCATGGATCACAAACTGGTCACTGAGTCTCATGCCTGGTCTCCTTTCCGCCCCTGCCCGCGGGCTTCCCGCATTTCCTGCTCTTCCTGTCCTGTCTGCTCCTTTATATCCTGCTCCAGCTCCTTCGCCATCCGCATCTCCCCGGCGATGCGCTTCCGGTAGAAGAGCACCGTCCGGATGCAGCGCCAGACCCACATCGCGGGCAGCAGCCACACATGCTTCTCAAGGATCGGAAACGCTCTCTTCATATAATCCAGAGGCGGAAAGATCCTCCCCAGATAGTATCGGAAGCGCAGGAAGCGTCCGCCCGGCTGTCCTTCCGACATCTTCTGATATCTGTGCAGGATCCGGTTCTTCTGGTTTCCGTAGATCCCCTGCGCAGAAAATTCTTCGAGCAGCGCCTGCTCCTGCTCATCAAACCCCTCGGGATCGACATGCGCAGAGCCCGCATTCCCTGCCGGGCCCCCGCCAGATGCCTCCGCCGGGTCCCTTCCGGCCGCCTCCGCAGCCTCCCCGAGGCTTTCCTCCGAAAAGAGTTTCAGCGCCAGCGCCCGGAAATCCCGCTCGTAATCGGCAGCGTCGAGCTTCGCGAGTTCCTCCTCCACATACGCCCAGCGGAAGGACCTGTCTATGCCCCTCGTCACGAGCAGGTACTCGTCCGTGAGCATCCGCAGGCCGGTCCCGGAGGCGCTGAAATGCTTGAAGCTGTGCAGGATGAAGTGGATATAGAAGTCTTCCTGCCGGAAGCGACGCTCCCACTTTTTCCCGGAGGTCTCGTCCGCCGGCACGACCCGGTCCCCGAGGTCATCGTAGTAGTCGGGATGGTCTCCCAGGCAGGCCCTGTCCAGCGGCTGCACATGCAGTTCAAAATTGTAGAGCGGCTCCTTGTACCAGGCATCCACGCCGCCGGCGTTCTCCACCTTCAGGGTGTAGCCTTCCGCCCGCATGAGTGCGCGCACCTCTTCCCGCCGGGAACCGTCAAACAGGATGTCGTTGTCCGACATCTCCCGTGCGCCGGGCAGAGGGTACAGATCCTGCAGCAGGACACCCTTGAGCGGCATGTACCAGATCCCCCGCTCCTCGAACATCGCCAGCAGCCTCTCCCGCTCCGCGCCGAACATCGCGGACCGCCGCAGCGCCTTCTGCACGGCCTGCAGCCATTTCACAGAGATCTCCTGCGAGCCCGTCCCGCCGGCACTTCCGTCGCTGTCTCCGCTGTTCTCCGATCCGCCGGCGGAACCTGCCCCACTCTTCTGCAGCCGCATCATCGCCGTCCCCGCGAGTGCGGCGACGCCGTTTTTCTGTGCCAGGCGGAAGATCTCCTCCTCTCTGCAGCTGTCGAGGATCTCCCGCGAAGGCACCGTCCCGTGCAGCGCGCAGTACAGCAGATGCAGCAGCGGGCGAAGCGCGGTGTCCGCGGCAGCCGCAGCCTGTTCCGGCTGCAGATCCCTGTCCGTTTCCGCGTTCCGGGCCGTGTTCCTTTCCTTCCCCTGATCCGTGTTCTTATCCATGTCGGAGCACCTTCCTGATCCTGTTCCGCACTTTCAGCGCCATCACTCTCGCCTGCCACGGCCTGCACCACAGCAGCTCGTAGAACCGGAAACGCAGCTCGTCCCCGGTGTACTTGCGGCCGTCCCGGTAGAAAGCCGTCAGCCTGCCCAGCAGCTGGTCCGCCCGCACATGTTCGAGCGTCACACAGTTGTCACCCAGAAAAGTATATTCCGGCGACTTCCCCGGCGTGTGCCGGATCACCCGGTGCAGCACGTACCTGCCCGCGTCGCTCTTGTAGAGGACAATATCCCCTTCCTGCACAGGCGAAGCTGCGGACAGCGGCTCGATCACCACCGTATCCCGACCCTGCTGCAGCAGCGGCCGCATGCTGACGCCCTTGAACTGCCCCATGAAGATGCCCTGCTCCGCAAGGATCTTCTCGATCGGGACGATATTTTCTATACTCATGCCTGTCCCCCCAGATCCAGCACCCGGTCGGTCATCTGCAGCGCCATCGGCCTGTGCGTGACGATCAGGACGGTACGGTCGGTCATGGCCCGCAGGTTTTCGAGGACCTTCTTCTCCGTGGGACCGTCGAGGGCGCTGGTCGCCTCGTCCAGCAGCAGGACCGGATATCCGGAGTAAACAGCCCTCGCGATCGCGATCCGCTGCATCTGCCCCTCCGACAGCCCGGCGCCGCGCTCACCCAGGACCGTGTCCAGTCCGTCCGGCAGTTCCGCCCGCACGAAGTCCTCCGCGCAGGCGATCCTGAGGGCCTCCCAGAGACGCGCGTCCTCGCGCATCTGCCCGGCGTCCCCGAACGTGAGGACTTCCCGGATCGTCCCGCTCATCAGCTGGTTCCCCTGCGGCACATAGGCGAAAAGCCCCCGGCAGTGCGCCTCCAGCGGCGCCCCGTCGATCGTCCTCGTCCCGCTCTCCGGCGTGTACAGGCACATGAGAAGCTTGAGGACGGTGCTTTTTCCGCAGCCGGAGGGTCCGATCAGCGCGATGTACTCCCCGCGGCGGATCTCACAGGAGAAGTGCTCCAGCACCGGTGTCCCGGCACCTTCCCCTCCTCTCTCCCGATAGGAGAAAGAGATGTCCGACAGCCCGATCACCCCGAAGTCCCGCCGCGCTGCCGTCTGCCCGTTCTCCGGCGCATCCCCGCCGGCCGCCTCGACCGGCGCGTCCCAGCCGGCTGCCCCGGCCGTCGCCGCAGCAGCCGTCTCAGTGGCCGCCTCCGCTGCCCCGGCCATATAGGCGTCCGCAAATCCTTCCGCCTCCTGCAGGCGCTCGGCGCTCGCCAGCATCGCGTAGAAGCGGGGCAGGTACCCCGAAATATTCGCGAACGGGCTCTGCACCTGCGTGATCAGCTGCAGCACCGCGGTAAAAGTCCCGTACGTCATCCTGCCGACCAGGATGCTGTAGCCGCAGTAGATGCCGCCGGCCACGTACACGCCGTGCATCAGCAGCCCGTAGCCGATATTGAAGAGGTTGGACAGGCCGTTCCTCCGCATCCGCGCCTCTTTGTGCCGCGCCATCTTCGCGCCGACCTGCTCCTGCACCGCCTGCTCCCGCGAGAAAGCCCGGATCACCAGCATACTCTCCAGCTGCTCCTGCATCGCAACGCGCAGGCTCCCGTCCGCCTCCTGGATCCGCTTGTGCATCTCCTTCAGGAGACCCCGGAAATGGCCCGACAGGAAGAATACGATGATTCCCCCGACGAGCACCAGGACCAGCACCTGCGGGATCAGCAGGATCAGCGTCACAGAGGCACCGATCAGCCGCGCACCGGTGAAAGCGATCCCCGGCAGGATCTCCGCCACCCCGTCCGCCACGACGACCGTGTCCGACGTCAGCCGGTTCATCCACTCCCCGGTGTGCGTGGCGGTCACGGCGCCGTAGTCCTTCTCCATCAGCCACTTGTATTCCCGGGCTTTCAAGCCGTTCTCGCAGGTCGACCGGCACAGCTCCTTCAGGTACCGGCAGACCGCCCGCCCGGCGATCTGCAGCAGGACGAGTACCGCCAGCTTCGCCGCTGCGATCGGAAACCCCTCCCGGTCCCCTGCAACGGCAGTGTCCACGATGCCCCGGAGAAACAGCGCGTTCCACACCCCGCTGACGCCCAGCAGCAGCTCCACGACGATCACGACCAGAGCCGCCCCGAGCGCCTCCCTGGCCGTCACCTGCAGGATCCAGCGGATCACCTGCCTGTCGCTTTGCTTTTTCCCTTTTCTGTCAGTCATCCTGTTCTCTCGGTCATCCTTTTCTCTCAGTCATCCTGCCGTCTCGTGCGCATCGCCTCGTAGGCGACCTCCGCCGCTTCCGGATCCATGTTACAGTGCAGGCGGTACAGCGGCACCTGCGAGTAGACCTGCATCGCCATCGCCATCACCTGTTCCAGCGCCTTTTTCCCGCGCGGGCGGTAAGTCTGCTGCATCAGCAGCGGCAGTGCCTCGCCGAGTGAGACGCGCCGGATCCGGTTCTCCTGTCCCCGCTCCAGCAGGCAGATCGCCGACAGCGGCACCTCCACGTTGGTACTCAGATGGTGCTTGCCGTCCCAGGGCGTCCCGCAGACCATGACGGCTCCCGCGCCATCCGGGATTCTGCCGGCTGTGGATGTCCGCTGCCGGTCTTCCTGCCGGTCCGCTCCCGGCACCCGGAGCAAAGGCTTATCGTCATTCACCATGACGGCCCGCTCTCCGAAACGCTCGCGCCAGAGGCGGGTGTGCGTGCTCTTCCCTGTGCCGCTCTTCGCTGTGAAGAGGAAGGCCTCCCCATCCACAGCGACCACCGATCCGTGCATCAGGAACCGCCCCATCCCGGCATAAGCCTCCGCGATCTTCCGGTAGGCCGCCGTGAACTCGTAGATCTCCTCCCCGTAGGAAGGGCAGGGGATCCCCTCTGCCTCCGCCTCTCTACGGGCCGCTTCCCGCTCATATTCGATGTCCCCGGGCACGACAACGACCTCCACGGCCGGCGCGTCCTCTGTCAGGTACGCTCTGCACCGGTCGTGAAGGTACATGTGCTTCGTTGTGATCGTTACAGGGATCCCTGCGATCCGATAGGTCTCTGTGATCATCCGCCTCCGCTTCTGTGCGTCTGCCCCGGCTGTGACCGGGCATGCCGTTTACCGCTCCGAAGTGATCAGCCACTCTCCTGTTTCCGGATTCTTCACACCCTCCACCTTGCCGCTTCCCGTCAGGTAGATGTCGAGCTGTGTGCCGTCCTCTCCGACGACGCGCAGCACTTCCGCGCCGTCCGCCTCTGTCAGCTCCGCACTCCGGATCTGTCCTGCCTCCACCGTCTCGAGGGCCCCCAGGAGAAAACGGATATTCCTCTGGTCCTCCGGGACCCCCAGCGCCTGCGCGAGCATCGCCCTGTTCTGTGCGTCCACTTCCGATTCCTCCTCTCCGGCGCCGACGGCATCCGCCGCTTCTCCGGTCTGCGCGTCCTCCGCCTGCGTTCCTTCGGCCTGCGTCTCTTCTGCAGGTGCCTCTCCGCCGCTCTGTCCGCCGGCATTGCCGGCGCCGCCCGCTGCACACCCCGTGCATCCGGCCAGTATGCAGCCGCAGAGCAGCGCGATCAGGATCCTTCGCATCTTCCTCATATCTGTGTCCCTCCATGCAGCCGGTCCGCCGGCAGCCGGACCTCCCGGTCCGCGACCGCCCCGCCGGTCTGTCACGAAAACCTCTTGTCGTCCCGCGTCACCTGGAAATCTCTCGCATCCACCTCGATCGGCTGCGCGCGATAGGCATCGAAATCGGTATCCCCGTTGATATAGTGATCGAAATTATAGCTCCATGTATCGAGGGTCTCCCTGGATACCATGAACCGCGTAGGATGCTCGACCGCCTCGTGCTGATAGGCGTGGCGGAGCTCATGGGCGACCGTCTCGAGCAGGTCGTAGGAGTCCCAGCTGCCGTAGCGGTCCGTGAGGGCCCGCGCATTCAGCGTCACGTTCTTGTTGTCGGGAGAGTAATAGCCCCAGGTGATCCTGTTCTTCTCGTAGGTCGCATTCTCGTCCCAGATGATCTGCGTATCCACGTCCTGCAGCCCGTAGATCCGGATCACCTCGTTCATGTACTCCTGCAGGAGTTCCTTGCGCTCCTCCACGGACAGCCGGTCCCAGTTCTCCTGCGAATACTTCTCGTCCTGCAGGACCCTGTACAGTTCCTGCTTCATGGCCATGTCGGCGGCTTTTTCCTGCTTCAGGGTCGTCGTATCGGTCTTGTCCGGCTCCTTCCGGGTGAGCCAGTCCCAGAATTTCTGCCAGATATTTCTCTTGTCCGTACCGCGCTCGTCGTCGGAGATGATCCCGGCGCCTATTGTGCCGGGTTTGATGCCGCCGCCCTGGCCGCGCTGATCCTGCGCCAGCTTCTTCTCCGTCTCGCGGTAGGAATTGGCGATGTGCTCCAGCGCGTCGCCCAGCGTGTCCATCCTGGCGGCTTCCGTCACGATGTTCTGCATGATCGCCAGGAAAGCCGCGCTGTAGAGGAACTTGTTCGCCGCCGTCGCGTTGCCGGTGCGGCTGGCGCTGCGGACCCTACCCTCCATCTTCTTCATCGTCGAGGCGAAGGCTTTGATGTCCCGGGAGTTCACGAGCATTTTCTCAGTGTCGGCGTGGATCGCTGCCATCTTACTCCGCCTCCCTTCTGTATCCTTCTCCGATCTGCGTCAGCATCCATGCGGTGAGCCGGTTGACCGCTTCGCTCACGTCGGCGCCGGCCGGCTCTGTGACCCGGCACTCCGAGACGCATTCCCGTTCCCGGTTCCAAGCCTGCCCGCTGATCCGGATCTCCCCCTCCCCGCTCTGCAGGGCATAGGCGAAGGCTCCCACGACCAGCTCCAGTCTCGGCAGCAGTTCCAGCCGGAACCGCTCATAGCTGTCCGCGGATGTCTCCCGCAGGTCCTCGATCACACACAGATAGTACGTATTTCTCTCATAGAACCGGACTCTCCGGTCACCGTCCTCCCTCTCCAGCCGGATACAGATCTCCGGCGTGTTCATCATGTGCAGGAGATGGTAGCCCAGGTCGCTGACCCGCACCTCGTCTCCCGTCAGGTCCATCATGCCGCTGTCCATGAGGCCGCCGAGCACCTGCTCCGCCTCCTCCTGTGTCAGCCCGTCGGCCGCTGCTCCGTCCGTCTCCTCAAACCCGCACAGGGGCCCGATCCCGGTCCGCTGCGCACACAGTGTCATTGCTCTCCACGATAAGTTCATAATCGCCTCCTGTCTCGGATCTCTGATGACACCATTATATCTGTACAGACGGAAAGTTGGTCTTCTTCTGACGAACGGTCGTGTAAACTGACGAACTGCTATTTCCGCCCCCTCACTTCACCGCATACAGATCCACACAGTACTTCGGGTCATAATAGATCTTGTCGTCGGCGATCAGCTTCGCCTTTCCGCCGTGGGCCTCGATGATGTTCACGGCGCAGTTGTAGGGGACGTGACCGTGCCAGTAGTTCGACGGGTCGTCGTAGAGCCAGTTGAGCATGGCGCGCATCGCGCAGCCGTGCCCGGAGACCAGGTAGGTCTTGTCATCGTCCCGCGCGATCAGTTCCTTCAGGAAGTTCTGTGTGCGCCTGCAGACATCCTGCACGCACTCTCCTCCCGGAAACCTTCCGAATTCGAACGGATGCAGGAAGAATGCCTCCTGCTTGTCCCGCTCCAGCGCCTTGCCGTCGTAATCGCCGAAGTGGATCTCCCGGATCCGGTCGTCGCAGAGAATGTCGACCGGATTCCCGCTCTCCCGCAGGACGATCTCCGCCGTCTCCTTCGCCCGGATCAGCGGACTCGAATAGCATCCGTCGAACCGGATTCCCTGCGTCCGCATCTCCCGTCCGGTGATCTCTGCAAGAAGTCTCCCGCTCTCATTCAGCGGCTCATCGACCCATCCCTGCATGACGCCTTTGGAATTCAGATCTGTTTCTCCGTGGCGGATAATATATATGAACATTCTTTTCAGTCCTTTCTCGCAGGATACGTTTCTCTGCAGCCTCACACAGGGGACGGTTCTCTGTGTGAGAGCGCCCTCTGATTCCCCGCAAGCCCGCATAATATCTGGCTCACACACAGAACCGTCCCCTGTGTGAGGCCCTGCGTGTCGCCAGAACTATCATACACCATTTTGCCCCTGCCTTGAACCTTTTCACTTTACAAGTCTTTCTGCTGCTTTCAAAGCGAGCTTGAAAAGTTATATTTCACTTTCAGCTACAAAAATTTCTGTATAAAGCGAGCGTTAGCAATGGGTAACTCGCTTTGCGCAGACATTTTCACATTCCAAAGCGAAAATCTTCTGTGAAGCTTCCGGAAAATGCTCGCTTTGACCCGGTATTTTTCCGTTTAAAAGTGAAAGCGAGCCTGGGACATTCGCTTTGAACCAGTAAATTCCCATTCGAAAGCGAAAGTATCACTCCGGGCACTCGCTTTCAAATGCCCCAAGAAGCAAATAAAGCGAATGGTCCAGCATCCGCCTCACACACAGAACCGTCCCCTGTGTGAGCCACCATCCGGTCCCGCCCTACAATCGGCGATCCCCTGTGCGAACGACCAGTGCTCATTCTGTTTCCACAAAAAAAGTCTTCATTTTTCCATAATTATTATGATATTTGTATATAATTTCCCCGGTTTCTGATATAATTTTTCTTGTCCTGCTTGATGATCGGTCTTACTGCCGGCCGTCCGCGGGACAGACAACATCTGTAGCTGCCGTGTCAGCGGCTCTGTAAGGGGAGAGACGCCGGCGCTGCCGCTCTGTAGCACACTTTCTTATAGGGAGGAAAAAGTATGCTGTCAATCAACATGAGTGATGTCATGAATGTCATCACATCGATCAAGTCCTACCTGATCGCGATCGGTGTCATCATCGTCGCGGCGATCATCATCGCGCTCGCGGTCGGCAGGATGGCGAAACCGACCAAACGTCTCATCAGAGGCACGGCACTGGTGGCCGCCATCGCAGGCATCGCCATCTGTGTGAACATGATCTGCAGCGGACCGATGAGCACCATGCTCGATCTGGTCAGCGGCAGCGGCACCATTGATGAGGAGACCTCCGCCTCCGCGAAGGAACTGGCCGTCTCCATCGCCGAGGAAGGCACGATGCTCCTCGAGAACGACGGGATCCTGCCCATGGCGGCCGGCGACAAGCTCAACGTCTTCGGCTGGGCTTCCACCAACCCCATGCTGGGCGGCGGCGGCTCCGGCGCTCTGAACGAGGCCTATGATTCCGTCAGCCTCCTGCAGAGCCTTGCGGATGCCGGCATCGAGACCAACGCGGAGCTGAGCAAGTTCTACACCGATTATAAGCCGGACCGCCCCGTGGTCGGCATGTGGGTGCAGGACTGGACACTTCCGGAGCCCAACGTGAACGCCTACTCGGATGACCTCATCGCGAACGCGAAGGCTTTCTCCGACACGGCCATGATCGTGATCTCCCGTCCCGGCGGCGAAGGCGCTGACCTTCCCAACGACGTGCAGGCGATCATCGACGGCACCTATCAGGACGGCACGACCTACACCGCGGCCAGCTACGACGACAGCCTCAATGAAGGCAACGACTGGGATGCCGGCGATCACTATCTCCAGCTGGACAATCGCGAAGAGGAAATGATCGACCTGGTCTGCAGCAATTTCGACAAAGTCATCGTCGTCTACAACGGCTCCAACGCCTTTGAGTTCGGCTTTGTCAAGGATCATCCGCAGATCAAGGGCCTGATCTGGGCAGCTCCCGGCGGACACGTCGGCATGACCGCCCTCGGCGAGATCGTTGCGGGTACCGTCAATCCTTCCGCCAAAACGGTGGATACCCTGGTGTACGACCTGAAGGCCACTCCCTGGTGGAACAACTTCGGCGATTTCAACTACACCAACATGGATGAGTTCAAGTACACTTCCGTCGGCTTCACCGGCACGGAATCCACCGCGATCCCGTCCTTCGTGAACTACGTGGAAGGCATCTACGTCGGCTACCGGTTCTATGAGACCGCTGCCACGGAAGGCCTGATCAACTACGACGAAGTCGTGCAGTACCCCTTCGGCTACGGCCTCTCCTACACGACCTTTGAGCAGAAGATGAGCGATATCACCGACAACGGCGATACCATCTCCTTCACCGTCGATATCACCAACACCGGCTCCGTGGCCGGCAAGGACGTCGTCGAAGTCTACTCCAACCCGCCTTACACCAACGGCGGCATCGAGAAGTCTTCCGCCAACCTCGTGCAGTTCGAGAAGACCACCATGCTCGAGCCCGGCGCTTCCACGACTCTCCAGATCAACATCAACAAGGAAGAGCTGATGTCCTATGATGACAAGAACGCCAAGGGCTACGTCCTCGAAGCCGGCGACTACGTCATCTCCATCAACAGCGACTCCCACACCATCCTGGATTCCAAGGTCTACACCGTCGCCGCCACCCAGACTTACGCCGGCGCCAACAAGCGTCCCAGCGACAAGATCACTGCCACCAACGTCTTCGACTATGCGGCCGGCGATGTGACCTACCTGTCCCGTAAGGACGGTTTTGCCAACTATGCGGAAGCGACCGCGGCGCCTGCCAGCTTCGAGATGAGCGCGGATGCCAAGGCTTCCTTCTACAACATCAGCAACTACCTGACTCCGGAAGCGACGGCGATGGATGAGGATCCCAATGCCGAGGCCATCACGACCGGTGCCTCCAATGGCCTGCGCCTGGCGGATGTCCGCGGCCTCGCCAAGGACGACCCTCAGTGGGATGCCCTCATGGATGAGATGTCCCTGGATGACATGAACGCGGTCATCTCCCTGGGCGGCTACCAGACCAACTCCGTCGACAGCATCGGCAAAGTCCGCACCAACGACTGCGACGGCCCCGCTTCCATCAACAACAACTTCACCGGCGTCGGCTCCATCGGCTTCCCTGTCGGTGTCGTGATCGCCGCCACCTGGAACAAAGACCTCGCCTATCAGTTCGGCTACAGCATCGGCCAGATGGCCAACGAGATGGATGTCTCCGGCTGGTACGCGCCGGCTATGAACAACCACAGGACCGCTTTTGCCGGACGTAACTTCGAGTACTACTCCGAGGATCCCGTCCTGTCCGCCCACATCGCCGCACAGGCTGTCCAGGGCTCCCAGGACAACGGTGTCTACGCCTACATGAAGCACTTCGCGCTGAACGACCAGGAAGGCAACCGCTGCGACATGATCTGCACATGGTCCAACGAGCAGGCCATCCGCGAGATCTACCTGAAGCCTTTCGAGAGATGCGTCAAGGATTCCAACTGCCTGGCCGTCATGTCCTCCTTCAACTACATCGGCAACCGCTGGGCCGGCGGCAGCGCTTCCCTCTGCAAGACCGTCCTGCGCGATGAGTGGGGCTTCCAGGGCTTCGTCGAGACCGACTACTTCGGCGTCTACGGCTACATGAGCTCCGATCAGGCCATCCGCAACGGCACCGACCTGATGCTCGTCAACTATCCCACCGCTACCAACGATGTCCGCTTCCGCGACACCAACGGCGCACAGCAGGCTATGCGCACGGCGGCCAAGAACATCCTCTACGTCGTCGCCAACAGCCGCGCCTATGACCCTGCCAACCTCAACGAAGGCATGGCCAGCTGGAAGAAACTCATGTACGGCATCGACGCCGTCCTCGCCGTCCTGGGCGTCGCCCTCATGGCGAAGTTCATCAGCAACTACAAGAAGAGAACGGCGGGCCAGAAGTGATCTGAGACATCAGTCCCTGGATCCCGTAAAAATGCAAGCCGCCGCGGCACCGGATCGACCGGTGCCGCGGCGCTTTCTTTTGGCCTGTGTATGCTGTCCTGTCGTGCTGCTGCCGAGATATGGTATACTGCCTTTATGAGCCACGTTTTTCCACAAGGAGGTGCTTCATGAGTAACCTTGTCTTCTTTGATATAGACGGGACACTGGCAAACGGGCTGGATGTGCCGGAGAGTGCGCAGCGCGCCCTGAAGATCCTGCGCGGCAAGGGCGACCTCGTCTTCATCTGCACCGGCCGCAATCCTGAGTACGTGAAGGAATTCTTCGGGCAGTACGCCGACGGCTTCATCTGCTGCAACGGCCACTACGCCTTCATGGGCGACCGCGTCCTCTACGCCGTCCCGCTGGAGGAGGCGCAGATCCGGGACATCATTGCGCGGCTGGACACCGTGAATGCCGGATATACTTTTTACGGACTGGACAGAGGCTATTATGGGGGGAACCCGGAGGGCCTTGCGACGATGGCTGCCGTGCAGAATCCGGGATTCGTCAGGATGGGCCTGGAAGAAGGGATGACCGTCTACTCCTTCGACGCCTGGTTCGGGACACCGGACAGGATCGAGGAGATCCGTGAGGCACTGGGCCCGGTCGCCGTCGTGAATCCTCACGGCCCCCATCCCAGCGCCGACATGACCGCCCAGGGCGCCGACAAGGGCACCGCCATCCGCCACATCGCCCAGGAACTCGGCGTCCCGCTCGAGCACACCTACGCCTTCGGCGACGGCCGCAACGATGTCGTCATGCTCCGCGCCGCCGGCCACGGCATCGCCATGGGCAACGCCCTCGACGAAGTCAAATCCGTCGCCGAACACATCACCACCGCCATCGACGCCGACGGCGTCTACAACGCCCTCCGCTACTATGAGCTGATCTAAGAGCGCGCAGGGGACGGTTCTCCGCGCGCTCTTGCAGGTTAAAAGCCGCGCAGGGGACGGTTCCCTGCGCGCTCTCGCAGGTAATAAAGCCGCGCAGAGAACCGTCCCCTGCGCGCTTTCGTCCCCTGCGCGTTCTCGCAAAAAAGGGCCCCGACAGCTGTGTCACTCACAGTTGCCGGGGCCCGCTCCGTGCTATTGTCGGCCGCGCGGAGAACCGTCCCCTGCGCGCTCTTTCTGATTCATTCTCTCCCACCGCGTGAACATATCTGTGTGGAACATAAATTCTTTCAGCCGCTCCTCCAGCGGCGGCACCTTCATGTAGTCCCCGTACATGAGCTTCAGCAGCGCGTCCGCCTGGACGGGCACTCGGATCGTCCCGTAGTCGACGTCCATCAGGCGCGTCTCCGTCAGATACTCCCGCGGGATCTCATACCAGTCCGCGAATGCATCAGCAGTGACAACGATTCTGGACGTCTCGATCGGATACTTTGTCGCCAGTGCATGATACAGCTGATCCCCTTCCGCCGTGCTGCGTGGCAGCTGCAGGAGCTTGCGAGCCAACAATCTGCATAGCCGGGGAAGTCTTCCATAACAATCTCGCAAACAGTTACGTTCTTTATCTAGGCGGATATGGTATGCCGCAACCATATTCTTTTGAAAGATTGCCCGCTCTTTCTTGCCATCTGGAGCTCCACAATAATAAAAGACATCAACATGAAGCATGTCAGAATCATATCCTTTTGCAGATACCCGCAAAAATGATTGGCTGCAATGCTCATCTACCTCTGGACACTCCATATAATAATCAGAGTGCAGGTCCTGCTTCAGTGCTTCAATTAACCTGTCTTTCTCAGAGAATGGGACAAAGACATCTGTATCATAGTCCCACGGAATCTGACCATTGTGACGGATTGCACCAATCAGCGATCCATAAGTTACCTGGTAAGGAATACTATTTTTCTCACATACCCTATGCACTTCACACAAGGTTTCCAAAGCAAGCATCTGATACTCTGCAAAATGAGCGAAACGTGTCTCCCAATCAGAAGGGCACAAGGGGCTATTTTTTACTTCTTTATAGAAACTATTATGATGGTAACTCGGTGTCATACTATTTTGCTCCTTTATCATATATAGTGATCTATCCATTTTTCCTATATACCATTTTGCTGAGAACTACCTACACCCTATGCACAACATGTACCGGCCTCTGCAAGAAGGCGTCACTCCCCTCATTCATCTGGGTGCCCCTTGTTCTCACGCTAAAAAGGATTTTATCACCGACATGCACCATAAACAATAAAATGCTCTAAAGCGGGGGTATTTCCCTGAAGAATGCGCAAGGGGATGTTTCCCTGGCGGCGCGTATACAAAACGCGCAGATCACCATTCCCCTTTCTCATTCTTCTCCAGCCATAATCAAATGCTAAAAATAAGCGGCACCGCCGCAGTTCTCTGCAGCGACACCGCCGTATGCAGAACCCGCTCTTATGAGCGGAGTTCTAATTTTACACCGGCTGCCTCGCAGCCATCAGCAACCCCACGATCAGCAGCACCGGCAGCAGGTGGAAGATCACTCCCACCACCGTGAATGCCAGAAACAGCGAGATCAGGAATCCCAGACTTCCGAGCATCCACCCTAGGATCCGCAGCCCCGCCCGGAAGATTGCCCAGACAATTCTGAGAAAAACAAACAGCAGAATGATCGTAACCAGTGTAGTCATATATTTACCTCCGCTTCCGCAGCCTTTTTAGGTTTGGATTTATTTTTGATAGAGAAATCATACCTCGCACATCACAGGGGATAAACCTCTCATCCGGAGAAATACCTCCCCATATTTTCACCACGGCGGAAAAAATCGTAAGAGCGCGCAGGGGACGGTTCTCCGCGCGCTTTTCAGCGTGCAGAACGCGCAGAGCAAGCGCGCAGAGAACCGTCCCCTGCGCGCTCATCACGGACTCTCCGGATGAAACACTCACTTCTTGCGGTCAACCGGGACAGCTGTCTCACCGAAGCCCCGGAGCACAGCATTTCCCAAATCACATCACACTGCCTTTCGTCAGAAAGATTCAGAAAGTCCCAGGCACTATCGCACCCGGAAGATCGTATGATCAGCCCTTTAAGTTCTTCGTCCGTCACCCGCCGGGACACATTCTCGTTCATTTCAATGAAAGAATAGTTGCTATCTTTCTCCGCCTCTCCGGAAGGCGACAGCACATGATGGAATGCAACGAATTCGTTCCTCGACATATACTGCAGCACATATTTCGCGTCTACAATACTCCCTTTCCCAAAATAATCCCTGTAACTGCTGTACAGATACTCGCCCGGATCCTTGCAGATCCCCGCTTTAACAGGATTCAAATGAATATATCGTATGGCATGCAGGAAATACGGTACACTATCTATGATCTGACTCTTAAACCGATCCTGAAACAAGTGCCCCACACGGCCATGTCTGCTGTTATACCAGTATACATAACTGGTCCCCAGCTTACGGAAGATCTCCGACACAGGCACTTCTCCCTCCCTGAGAAGAAGATGCACATGGTTGGACATAATACACCATGCATAAAGCGTGAATCCGCACTCCTTCTGATATTTGACAAGAAGCCGCAGATATTTCCGATGATCTTCATCATCTGAAAAAATAAACTCCCGATTGATCCCACGCATAATAATATGATACAGACCTGCAGGACTTTTCATTCTTCTGCTTCTCGGCATTTACTCTCCTCCTTATTTCCTTATTCTCAGAAAATGCAAAACAGGAGATCATGATCTCCTGTTAAAAAACTTCCTGTATAATATGTACTTGTAAGATGACTGACCCCTGCCACAGACTCCGCTTTTCACAAATTATACCTCGTATAGACGAATAATGCAAGTCCGCGCAGGGGACGGTTCTCTGCGCGCTAAGCCCATAAAAAAGCGCGCGGAGAACCGTCCCCTGCGCGCTCCCAGGAGGCCCCTATGATCCTGAATACCGGCAGCCGGACCGACATTCCGGCATTTTACAGTGAATGGCTGCTCCGCCGCGTGCAGGAGGGCTATGTCATGGCCCGAAATCCCTTCCGCCCCGAACTGGTGACCCGGTACCGGATCGACCCGGAAGTTGTCGACATGCTCGTTTTCTGCACAAAAGATCCCGGGCCGATGCTTCCGCATTTACACGAACTGGCATCCTTCCCTCAATTCTGGTTCGTAACGATCACGCCCTACGGCAAAGAGATCGAACCTGCCGTCCCGGATAAAGCAGAAATATGCGCCCGTTTCCAGGTCCTGTCGCAATCTGTCGGCAAACGCTGCGTAGGCTGGAGATATGACCCCATCTTCCTCTCAGAAGAATATACGCCCGAATACCACCTCCGGGCATTTGAACAGATTGCATCTGCTCTGGACGGCTATACCGAACAAGTCGTCATCAGTTTTATCGACTTATATGAAAAAACCAGACGCAACTTCCCCGAAGCCCGGGAAGTACGTCCGGAACACAGACTTCTTCTTGGCCGCGGCATCGCGGAGATCGCAGCGCGCCACGGAATGCAGGTCTATACCTGCCTGGAAGGCACAGATCTCGCGCCGTTTGGCATCAATACAAGGGGCTGCATGACCAAAGAGGTCTTAGAGCACGCTCTCGGGGAGGAACTGACGGTTCCGACAGGCACATCCCCCGCCCGCAAAGGCTGTCGCTGTCTCCTCGGCAGCGACATCGGTGCCTACAACACCTGCCGCCACTTCTGCCGGTACTGCTATGCCAACTATGACCGCCGCACCGTCCTGCAGAACAGCGCACAGCATGATCCGGCCTCCCCCCTTCTTGTCGGCCATCTCCACCCGGAAGACCAGATCCGGGAAGCAAAACAGACACGCTATCGCACCGGACAGCTTCTTCTGTGGTAAAAGCGCGCAGGGGACGGTTCTCCGCGCGCTCCACTCATTGAAAGAGCGCGCAGAGAACCGTCCCCTGCGCGCTCTTTGTATCTTCTTAATTACCGCGCGGAGAACCGTCCCCTGCGCGGTCAGTCCCCTGCGCGCCTTGCCCGGTCATCCGCCTGCACCCGCACCCTGCCGCGGTGGATGCTGTCCCGGAAGAATTCCTTGACGGAACAGCCCGCCCGGCCGGACGATGCGCAGGCACATGCGCACGCACAGCTCGAGGCGCATGCGCAGCTGGAAGCGCAGGAAGACGCACAGGAGGACCGCGGCCTGGATCCGCCGCCGCCGGAACGCCTGCCTCCGCCGCCTCCCGAGCGCCGGTGCCCGGAAGAATGCACGACCGGCACATTGACCACATTCACGTGGATATACGTATTGGGCGAACTGCCGTAATGGTAGGTTCCCGTGTGGGTATATTTCTGCGGCTCTTCGAGATCTTTCTCCTCGATGATCTCCTTGCTCTTGATCATACTTGTGCCGCAGTAGGCGCAGTCATCCCTGCCCTCCTGCCGGCCGGCGCCGCAGTTGGGGCAATTCTCATAGTACTCGATCTTCGTGCGCGTGATCTTCTTTTTGTAAGACGTGGTCTCCGAAGAATCACTGCCGAACCCGGCGCCCCGCGCGACCCACTGAATGAACTTCACGACCAGAATGATCGGCAGCACAAAGAACACGAACAGCAGAACCAGCCCTGCGATGACCGTCACGATGTCCTCGCCCGGGTCATTTCCCCAGTCCGATCCCCCGTAGTCGCCGCCGCCATAACTGCCGCTGCCGCTGTTAGCCTGCCGGTCCTCGGAGAAGGCGAATGCATCATTGGGATAAGCGACCGTGATCGAATAACGGTCCCCTGCCGCCAACGACGCGGAAAAAGTCAGATACTCCCCCTCCATCACACAGTCCGGCTGCCAGGCGCCTGCCTGGTCGGCGTTCCACCGGATCGTCAGATTCCTGACCTCGATCCCGTCGAACCACGCCGGCGTGAAGGCGAAGACCGTCTCCCCGTCCACATACCGGTCGATCTGATACATATGATCCTGGACAAAGGAGAACTCAAAGCTCACCACCTCGTCCGCATAATACTCCCGGTCCAGATAGATCTCCAGCGAAGACCCCTCATCATTGATGTGATCAATGTTGCCGCTCAGCGCCGTGACCTCGGAGTGATAGCTGTTCGGCACGCCGATGTCCACCCACTCCAGCGGCCCGTACTCCTCATCGTCCAGCACCTTCCAGTCGATGTGGTACGTCATCAGAAGCGAGGCATCCTCCTGCACATCGACCGTGATCAGAAAATGCTCGATCTCATCGGTAGGCTCCGCCGCCTGCACATTCATCCCAAACGGCGCGGACAGACACAGCACGACCGACGCAACAAGAGCCGCCAGCCCACGCACAGCCTGTCCCATTCGTCCCATTCCATGTACCCTGTTTTTCATCAGCAGTACCTCCTCAACGGGCAATCCCCCGTCAGCTGCGCGGAGAACTCCCGCCTCTCCTTGCAGGTCCCACTGTTCCAGATCTCCTTCCACTCATCTGTGAGCATGTTCCCCAGCGGCCGGTCGGACAGCCAGCTCTGGCAGGGCACCACATTTCCTCCCGGCGTGATCGCCATATTGGAAAGGCAGGCTCCGCAGGAAGGCGAAGGGATATTCAGTTCCTCAAACACTTCCTCCCTGAGCCACCCGGGCGACGTAAAGGCGATCTCCATCCCGTTCGCATGGCAGTACGCGACCGCCCTGCGCAGGATCTCTTCCAGTTCCTCGCTGCTCAGCTGCAATGCCTCCGACTCCTGCCCCAAAGCACTTCCGGTGGTGATCAGCCCCGAACAGGTCACATAGATGACGCCCATATCGTGCAGAGAGGAGAGCGTTTTTTCATAATCGCGGTTGAGCGTACAGAGCGGCGTGTTGATGCTCACAGACAGGCCCTCCGCCAGCGCGTTGCGGATTCCCGCCAGCGTCTCCTCATACCTTTCCGCGCCGACAAGCTTGTTGTGGACTTCCGGATCCACAGAGTAAAAAGTGACCTGCACACTGTCCAGCTCCGCCTCATGAAGCTTCCTGCAGTACTCCGGCGTCAGCCGGATGCCGTTGGTGTTGAGCCGCGAAATAAACCAACGCGCATGAGAGATGAGCTCGAACAGGTCCTCCCGCATCGTGGGCTCCCCGCCCGTAAACGTCACCTGCGGGATGCCGGCATTCCGGCAGCGGTCCAGGATCTCCTTCCATTCTTCCGTGGACAGCTCCGCCTCATCCGACAGCGCCTGTCCGGCCGCATAGCAGTGCACGCACTTCTGATTGCAGTGCCACTTGCCATTCCTGGTCATCGCGCTCACCATCAGATCCATCCGGTGCGGTGCCTGCATGAACGGCGCATAGTCCCCGATGCTCATATAGTGCACGTCTTCCGTCACTTCCTCCCGGTAGGCGATCTGCTCGATCGTCGTGAAGATCGTGCTGATATCTTCCACGATCTTTTTTCTTGAGAGGATCGGAAGGATCTTCTTCACACTCTCCGCCGTCCGGTCCAGGATGCTCTGTATATCCGCCTCTCCGATCTCCTTGCCGTCATACACATTCGTCTCCCGGATCAGTTCCGCCAGGATCACTGCCCACGTAAAGTTCACCGGCACGATATCCGTCCCGTTGATGATGGCAATGCTCGGGTTCAGTGCATCCTCCTCTTTCTTCGGAGGGATCAGATGAATGCGGATCGCTCCCGGCCCGTCCGGATTCAGCGTCGTGTGCAGCACCTCACTGAACGTCGTGTCCATATACGCCTGCAGATTGCGTACCGTCTTCGTCTTTCTGAAAAGAAAAGGTATCTTCGTCATGTCTGCCTCCTTAGCGCGCAGGGGACGGTTCTCCGCGCGGCGCGCAGAGAACCGTCCCCTGCGCGCTCTGCGCTCTTCCTATCCTCATTCTACACGTATACACCCGCTCGCACAAACATATACCGATAAATTGTGATATAATGAGAACATTCCACGAGGGGCAGTCGCACAGAAATCCATCCCGCACGGCCATGCATGGTCCCGGCACGGTCCTCCGCGCCCCGGCACAGTCACAGCAAAGGAGCAGCACAATGACAGATACAATACACATCCCCTGGCAAGGCTGGCACCTGGGCAGAAAGCTCGGAAGCGGCAGCTTCGGAATGGTCTATGAGATCACCAGAACGGTCGGCGATTCTGTCGAACGGGCCGCCATGAAAGTGATCTCCTATCCGAAGGAAGGCGTACTGGAGGAACTGCAGAGCGAAGGATATCCGCCGGAGAGCATCCGGCAGATGTGCAGCGACTGCAAGAAGGACCTCCTGCGCGAATACGGCATGATGATGCAGCTGAAAGGCCATTCCAACATCGTCAGCTGCGAGGATTATACGACCGAGGACCGGGCGGACGGCGCCGGTTTCCGCATGTATATCCGCATGGAGCTCCTGACCCCCCTGCGCGACGTCCTGCGAAAAGGCAGCCTCTCCGAACAGGAGATCGCCCGGCTCGGACGGGACCTCTGCAAAGCGCTGATCATCTGCCACGACCGGGAGATCATCCACCGGGATATCAAGCCCCAGAATATCTTCGTCTCCGATTTCGGCGACTATAAACTCGGCGACTTCGGCGTCGCCAGAAGGATGGAAGGGACCGCCAACGCAACGGTCGCCGGCACCACCAACTACATGGCCCCCGAAGTCTACCGCAACGAACCTTACGGAAAAGACGCCGACCTCTACTCCCTCGGCATGGTCCTCTACTATCTCCTGAATGAGCGCAGGATGCCTTTTATCCCTGTCACACAGAAGATCGCGACCGCCCAGGAGGAGGCCGCCGCCCTCTTCCGCAGGATCGGCGGTGAACCCATCCCCGCCCCCGTGCACGGCTCTCCTGCTTTTCAAAAGATCGTCCTTCGCGCCATCGCCTTCGACCGCCGCGACCGCTACACCACCGCCCGCGAACTGCTTGACGACCTGCAGGATCTGCATGATCTCCAGGAACAGCCTGCCGACGCGCACCAGGACGCCTCGCACCAGGCTGCGTCAGCACAGCCCCAGTCGGACACAAGGCCTCTCTGGAACACCGCTGAAGAATCCGACTCCGCCACAGTCTCCGCTCTTCATCCCGGAGCGCCGCTGACGGATCCTTCGGGCATTGACGCTCCGGTCTTTACGGATCCCGGTTTTGACGCCCCGGGCTTTGACGAGACCGTCGCCATCACAGGAATTGCTTCCCCTGCTGCATCTGCTGCCCCTGCGCCTGCTCCTCAGGAACCTTCCCGGAAGCCGATTCCGAAAGATATTCCCGCTGAGAAGCCTGTCCAGGACAAAACAGACAAAGCACCCTCACAGCAACCCGCAGCGGAGCAAGTCCCCCTTAAAAAGGATACCCCTGAGGTGGACGCTCCGGCAAAAGCCTCCCCATCTACCTTCGCTCAGAAGCTCCCGCGCCTGTGGGTGAACGTCAGCGCCGCCGGCGCGATCTTCAACTGCGTCATGGGCATCCTGACGTTTTTCGGTTTTAACCTGTTTTATACGTACGGATACGATTTCAGCAGCAGTATGTTCTGGAAACAGCATAGTTTCGTAACAAACGCCCTCATCTTCGCCCGGCTTGGGATCTGGATCCTGCTGCTCGCCGGCGTGATCCTGTGTCTGGTCCTGCTCCGCAGGCAGAAGAAAGTCTGGCTCCCGCTCGGGATCCTCGGCTTCCTGAGCAGCCTTTATCTCTTCCTCGTAAGAGGGAATATTTACTGGGCTATGGAGAAGCTGGGGCTGAACGGCCACACAAACCTGCCCGTCCGCAACGCCATCGCGACGATCTCCATCATCAGCGCTGTCGTTTTCATGGTCCTGAATCTCGCCGTCCCGTACTGGGGGAAAAAGGTGGAATAATGAAGAGCGCGCAGGGGACGGTTCTCTGCGCGCTCTTTCGTTTTTAAAAGCGCGCAGAGAACCGTCCCCTGCGCGCTTTACGTCACCTTCCCCTGATGATCGCTTTCATCACTTCTCTGTAAGCTGCATAGAGCACACCGGCGATCGGCCAGACGATCCATGTCAGCTTCCAGTCCATCGTGACGAAGCTCCAGCCCAGATACACAGCAGTTGCGATCGCCCAGAAGATGCCGTCGTACTTTCCGGCACGCTTGTTGAGCCTTGTGTAGTCGCCTTCCTCCAGCAGCCTGTCGTAACCGCCCTGCCTGCAGCAGGTCAGCACGATCATCCCGATCCCGACCGCGCACATGACCAGAAGAACGACCAGACTTCCGACAGACAGCAGGTCCGTGCCATTGCCGCTCCCGGCCAGTTCCGTCATCAGCAGCGGCACCGCGCTGAGGATACAGAGCATGATCCCGATGATCAGCAGCCGGGTGTGCTGCTCCGCGTACCGGTCCCGGCGCTCCCTGACCATCCCGGTCACGCCGTACTCGGCGTCGATATCCGCCGATTCAAGGAACTCATACTTCGCCGAATCCATACCTACTTTGACGAAACCAGCCACCGCAATCGCCACCATGACCAGCAGGACCACCGTCCCGGCCACTTCTGCTGTCGGCACTTCCATGCGAATGCGGCCCATCTCCGCCAGTCCCCCCAGCACAATGACCGTGATCGGCGACAGTATGCACAGCACCACCCCGGCAGCGACCTTACGGGCCGCTTTTTCATTGTAAGCGAGGAAAGCACTCGCCTCCTCCATAGACACCCTCCGGACCGTCTCCTCCAGGCCGTCCAGGCCGTCGTCCACGGGCGCCGCCTCCGCCGGCACCACCGCCTCGATCTCATCCTTCATCAGATAATCCGTGGTGACACCGAAGATCTCCGACAGCATCAGGATCTTCTTCATATCCGGCACTGCCTGTGCGCTTTCCCACTTCGACACCGACTGTCTCGATACCCCGAGCTTCTCCGCCAGTTCCTCCTGGGACCATCCGTTCTTCTTTCTGTTCTCAATAATCTTGTCTGCCAGAATCATTTCCATTCCTCCTGATCTGCGCGTGTCCTGCACTCAAGCTGCACCTGTAATGTACAAAATCAGCCGGGTGCGTACCACCAATCAGGCTTTTCAATCTGTCAACCGCCGGTTGCAACCGCGCGCAGGGGACAACCGCGCGCAGGGGACGGTTCTCCGCGCGCTCTGCTCTATTATATAATATAAAAGCGCGCAGAGAACCGTCCCCTGCGCGCTTTTTGTTCCGAATTAAAAATATTATACAATAAATTGTATATTCCCTATTGTCATCTCCCCGTTTTTGTTATATATTAAATGCGAAAGAATATACAATAAATTGTACATTACATCACAATAAGGAGGTGCCTATGTTCAACCCTGAAACAACTGTCAAAGACCTGTCTGCGCTGATCGGACAGGACAAAGTCCTCACCACCGAAGAGGCGATCACCGGCTCCATGGGAATGGAGTTCAGCTTCGAGCGCGCGTTCGGATATGTCTACCCCCATCCCGCCAAAGCAGTCGTCAAAGTGACCTCCACAGAAGACGTCTCCAAAGTTCTGAAGTACTGCAATGAGAATGGCATCAACATCCTGGCCCGCACCGGCGGTTCCCGCAGCCAGGAGTCCTCGCTCGTCCCGATCGATGACAACTCCATCGTCCTCGACGGCGCCGGCATGGACAGCTACGAGATAGACGAGTACAACATGGCGGCCTGCGTCGGCTGCGGCATGCCGATCGCCAGACTCGAAGAGATCGTGCGCCCGATGGGCATGACCACCGGTCACTTCCCGCAGAGCTTCCCGCTCGCCCAGTACGGCGGCCTGGTCTCCACTCGCTCCATGGGCCAGTTTTCCACCTACTTCGGCGCGATCGAAGACATGCTGGTGGGCCTGGAAGTCGTCCTGGCGGACGGCACCGTCTGTGAGATCCGTCCCGTCCCCCGCCGCGCCGTCGGCCCCGACCTGAAGAACATCTTTATGGGCGCTGAGGGCGTCATGGGCTTCATCACCAAGGCCTACATCAAGCTCTTCAAGTATCGCCCGCACGCAGATCTCTGGAAAGGCGCCTACATCATGCCTTCCTATCTCGAGGGCATCGAAGCGATCCGCGAGATCATGACCGAAGGCTACAAGCCCGCCGTCACCCGCCTCTATGACAAGCCCGACTACGACCACAACTACGGCACCGTCGAGCTCGAAGACGGCGAAGCCTACATGTTCTTCGTCAACGACGGCCCCGAAGCCGTGCAGAAGGTGACAGGCGACGCCATCGACAAGATCGCGGCCAAACACGGCGCGCACCAGATCGGCACCGAAGCCATCGACCACTGGCTGGAGCACGTCGACGACCTCTGCTCGATGGCGGACCTCGAGACGACCTCCAAGGCCTACCGCGAGACGAAGCTCTCCTACGGCGCCATCACCATCGCCGGCAACTGGGCGGACCTCAAGGCCATCTACAAGGATGTCAACACCGAGCTGCCCGGCAAGTACGAGAACCAGACCCTTCTGGGCGGTCACGTCTCCCACTGCTATCACAACGGTGCCAACATCTACTTCGTCTACGAGTTCCGGATCGACGATCCCATGGAGGCCTCCAACATCGTCGCGAAGTTCTTCGAGGACGTCGACCGCATCGCGCTCCGCTATAAGAGCGGCACGATCGAGCACCACCACGGCATCGGCAAAGGCCGCGCCTTCCTCTGCCCGATCGAGCACGGCACCTCCTACGAAGTCATGAGACGCATCAAGAACGCCCTGGATCCCAACCACATCATGAATCCCGGCACCCTCATGCCTCTGGATTCGCTTTGATCGGAAAAAAATCTCTCACATCACGCAGATAAAAATACCGAGGGGGTGCCGCTTGCGCGGCACCCCCTCTTACTATATCAGCTTCTTTAATGCCCGCCCGAAATACGGATTCCCGGGCAGCATATGGAACCGCCGTCCCCTCACTCATGCGGATGCGCCGCCAGATAATCCGTCAGCCCCGGCACGAACTTGGTCTTCCGCCCCAGCCCGGTCCGGAAAATGAACGCCGTCCCGTCATACTCGTCATAATTCGGAAAAGCATCCTCGATCATCTGCCTCGACGCCTCGTCCGCGGGGACGATATAGTCGATTTTCTGGCCGTTTTCGCGCATGCCTACGGACGCATAGAGCAGGTCCGTGCCTCCGGCGCCGATATTCGCCGCCAGCGCTTCCTTCATCTCTCCCGCGAGCCGGGCTGCCGTCTCCTCATCGATGGCATTGACCAGCCCGATCCCGAACTTCACACCGCTCGCCTCATATTCCTTATAATCCGAGAAAAGGATCTCCTCCGCAGTCATCCCCTCATAAGAGAGCTTCTCCGCGTGAAGCCCGAGGTAGAAAGCCTGCACATCCGAGACCCCGGCAATATCGGCAAGCGTCGTCACCGCCCGGCGGTCCGCGTCGGTCGTCGTCGATCCTCTCAGGTTATCCGTATCCGAGAGCACCGCGCCTAGCATGAGATGCGCGGTCGTCGGATCGATCTCCACGCCGTAATTCATATAGTCCAGCCAGACGATCGTCGCCGTGGCCCCGATGGGCCTCGCCTCATAGACCACCTGGTGCCCGGTCGTGACGCTCCCGACCCCGTGATGGTCCAGGATGCCGACGATATGCGCATCCTTCATGCCTTCGGCCGCCTGCGCATACTCACTGTGATCCATGAGAAAAATCGACGCCCCCGCCGCATCTTCCAGCACCTTCGGCGCCTCCACCCCTGCTTCCTGCAGGATATACGCCGTCTCCCGGTTGACCGCCTCCGTGATCCTCGCCTCCGCGGGATATCCCAGCTTCGTCAGCAGCTGCGCGTACGCGATGGCACTGCACACCGTGTCCGAATCCGGGCTCCGATGCCCGATCACATAGACCGGACTGTCCCAGATATCCATCTTCGCAATGCCCGCCCGGTTCAGCATCTGCAGCTCTTCCTGAGTGATCTGGGAGGCCGGCGCGGCCTGGCCCGCCTGCGCGGCTGTCGCGTCCTGCGCCGCCTGGGCCTCCTGACCAGCCTGCTCAGCCGTCGCGTCCTGGGTCTCCTGTCCTGCCTGCCCGGCAGTCGCTTCCTGCGCCTCCGGCGCACTCCCGGCGCTCCCGCCGTTCCCCTGCGCACGCCCCTGCGCGATTCCCGCTCCGGCGAAGCCTCCGACCACCGCCGCGATGCAGACCGCTGCTATGAGTGTCCTGAAACTGAACTGTCTTCCGTTGTCCATTTTGCTCTCCCTTTTATTACTGACGCTTCCTATCACCCATTATACCAGTCCGGCATTTCTTATGAAATAGATCCGGATCGCTCTCCCGGCGCCGCCTGTGATGATAATGCACTTGTATTTCTGACATTTCTTAGAAATAGTGTACTTTCAAAGAAGGAAAAATGAAAACCCACTACCTGCTCCCGCAACCGGCCACAGGCAGTGCAATTCCCCCCTCCGGCTTTCGCGGGTGGCAAGTCACCCCCGGCTTTCGCGGGTGGCAAGTCCCCCTCAAGCTTTCGCGGGCGGCAAGTCTCCGTCCGACTCATGGGCAGCCCCCCGGCGCCTCACCACATACATCACCGCCGCGCCGACCAGGATCCCCAGCACCGCCCCGCACAGCACATCCGTCGGGAAATGTACATATAAATACAGTCGGGAGAATCCGATCAGCACCGCCAGGACATACGCGGCAGCTCCCCATCGCCGGTCATAATGCCACAGGACCGTCGCCGCGATAAAACTCACCATCGAATGCCCGGAAGGAAAGGAATAATCCTGCGGCACCTTCACGAGCAGCACGATCTCCGGCCGGATCCAGCATGGCCGCGGCCGGGCAATGAGATTCTTCAGAAACAGGTTGCAGATCAGCAGCTGCGCGATCAGGCCGTACGCCAGCGAGAGTCCCCGCTCCCGGTACTTTTTGGTACACAGGAGCGCCACGGCGAGGATGATCCACAGTATTCCCGCATTGCCCAGAAAGGAGATCTTCGGCATCAGCCAGTCCAGAGCATCACAGCGAAGGTACCGGCGGATCCAGTCGAGTATCTGAAAGTCAGCTTCTTGTATAAATGCGACAGACATATTGTCTCCTCTCACCAGTCGGAGTCCCAGTCCGTATCCGAGCTGTCCCAGCTGTCGTAATCCGACGAGCTCGATGAATGGGATTCCTGGATCTCCTCCCAGGCGGCGGAGTCCTTGAAATCCCCTACGCCCCAGTCGGAGTCGTAGTCCTCGCCGGCATAGTAGTCGTCATAGTTTTCATAAGGAAACTCGTCGACCGCGTACCAGTTTGCGTCGTAGTCGCTGGTGTAGTACCAGTCGTTCCCGTAGTGATAATAGACGTAATTGTTGTAATGATAATAGCCGTCTTTCCTGTGGGTGACGAAAGACCCGATCGTCGCAACGGCCGCCACCGCCACCCAGAGCGCGATGAAAAGCGGAAGGAGCCGGCTCGCGCGCTTGCTCCCGCGCCTGTTGCCGCCGTTCCCGTCCCTCGCGCCGCTTCCCGCCTCCGGCTTCCCGTCCGGATAGATCCCGCGGTTGTGGCACTCCTCGAGAAGCTTCGTGAAGATCTCGTCCACCGCATGGGCTTCATCGGGTCCCCGGTAGCGGACGGCCCTCTGGCCGTTTGCTTTGTTCTTATAGACGACGTAATCATCCCCGTCCTTATAGATTCCAAAGGCCTTCGGTTCGCGGTAATCGTCCCCGATGAAGAACCGCATCCGAAGCAGCGGCATCCCGCGCTCCGCGCAGTACTCCTTCAGTTCTTCGATCGTCCTGGGCAGAAAGATCGTGCGCGGCGTATCCGCCACATAATTGGGATTGGCGGCGCCGCAGGAAGGGCAATACTTCTCATCCGACCGCACAGTCCCGCCGCAGTATTCACATTTTCCGGTAGAAGACATCCCTGCTGTCCCTCCTGAAAGCTCCGCAGCCGGCAGATCCGGCCGCGTGCTGATGGCTGCTTTACTCCAGTTCCTTCATAAATTCCGAAAGCGGCGTGTCATGATCCGCTATCGGCGCGTTTTTGTTGGCCGGAAACAGTGCCCGCAGCGAATTCCAGTATTCTTCTTCCGTGCACTTGTCCTCTCCCCAGGTGAAAACAACGGGGTCCCTCCGTACCGATCGAAAATATATGTCTCCACACGTCCATTCTGATAAGACAGGACAGCGGTCCCCATATATTCGTAGCCATAGTAGATGACGAGCTCCGGGACCCGGTCGCCGTCCGCGTAGAACATCCCGCACCGGCTGAGTTGATCGCTCAGGTCCCGGTCGGCCTCCAGGTGCTCCCGGTAGGCCTTTTTCCAGACAGCCTCGTCCACATCCCCGCCGGCCTCCAGGCCCTCTTCCGTCCCGAAGACCGTCTCCACATACTCGGTGACCGGCGTCTCCAGATATTTCCAGGTCGCCTTGATCTCCGGCCGATCTGTGAAGCGGGCACGGAACTCCTCGTCATTCATCCGCTCATCGCCGTGGAAATAGGCGTTGATCGGGTCTCTCTCATAATCCACCTCGACCTCATCCGCCAGGTAGATCGCCAGGCCGGCCTCTTCGCCTTCCTCCTCGAACCGGTAGAATTCCGCTTCGCCCGACCCGGCGCCACTCGATCCATAAATATAGATCGTCCCGTCCTCATAGATCGTCATCACCATGCGCTCGGTGGTGTCCCGGCTCACAGGATAGACCGTCCCGCTCCTGTCCAACGTACTGATTGCAAAAAGAGTCGCTGACAAATCAGGATCTTCCGGCTCCACCCCCCTGCTGAGTCCACCGATCAGCAGCTCACGAATGCCGTTCCCGTCGATGTCATACAGTGCATATACGAGACTCATGTCATACGACGCCGCATAAAACGCAAAAGCATTCAGCATCGGATCCGCATTCTCCATATATGCTGTCAGAGCGGCATTGCTGTCTCCCGCATACTTCCGGCTGCCTTCCTGGTACTTATCCAGGATTTCCTGGTAAGGCGTGTAGTCGATCTTCTGTGCGGCGTCCTCTCCGTCCGCGCCGTCTGAGCCGTCCGAGCCGTCGGTCCCCGGCTCGCCGCCTTCTCCATCTGCTCCCGCGCCGTCACTGTCTCCATTCTCCCACTCAGGGTCTCCGCCGTCGGCATAGCGGTCGTACGCCTCGCGCTTTCTGGAGATATCCTCCTGCTCTTTCTCCGGAATACCGGTGTCGATATCCCGGTCTCTGCCGCTGCGCAGCGCCTTCTCCAGCTTCTCATATTCGTCGGCAACTTTCCGCGCCTGCTCCCTGGCCTCCGTCGTCCCCTCCGGACTGACCGTCGTGGCGTAGGATTCCACAGAAGTATGCCACCCCTCATAGGCAGCCGTATAGGTCGGATCGATGGAGACGGCTCTTTCATAAGCCGCGATCGCGCGCTCATAATCCATCTCTTCCAGATACCGGTCACCGAGCGCGACCTGCCGTCTCGCCCGCTGCGCCGGCGTGATCCCGTACACCGCACCAGCCAGCGCTGCAATCAGGATCACAGCCGCAACAACAACTGCGGCAATGATTTTCGTGGTTCGCACAGGGGCGGCTCGCACAGGGGACGGTTCTCTG
>DFIR01000012.1:0-32100 GCA_002372815.1 Lachnospiraceae bacterium UBA3692 | reverse complement strand
GGCTCGCACAGGGGACGGTTCTCTGTGTGAATTGCCCTCCGGATGGTCCTCCAGGCCAGACGTTTCCTGGCCCGCACAGAGAACCGTCCCCTGTGTGAGGCCCTGTTTGACTTCCACCATCGTCCCGCACTTCCTGCAGAACTTCGCATCATTCGGCAGCTGTTCCCCGCATTTTCGGCAATACATCTCTTCTCCCCCTATGTGCGCGTGCGTCGTCCGCCACAGCGAGTATGACCTGTCTGTCTATCTCCAAAATATCGTCGTCAAATGTGACCGGCAGCTTCATCGAAGGCAGGGATTATGCTCCCGTTCATGCCCGATCGTCGTCTCCGGTCCGTGCCCCGGCAGGACCCGGCAGCGATGTAGACATTCGTATGGCAGGCGCTGCGCGTCAGCTTATGAATCTGCATGGACATTTTTTAGATCTTTCCTCCATCGCTGTTCACAACTTCTTTTTGATTTTAGCATCGATTGCGCCCGCTAACAATGCAGAAGACGGCAGGAAGACTGCAGGATGCCTGCCGCGTCCGACAAATGTCTGTCCGCGGATCGCCGACTGTTGTACAATGTGTGCAAAGGCACTTTCCTATACCCACGCAAAGGAGGATCCCCATGAAACTGTCCGTCATCTATGATTCAAAGACCGGCAATACCGCCCAGGCGGGCGCATGGATCGCAGAAGGAATGAACGAAGTGGCTGGTGTTGAGGCGAAGGCCTTCTCCATCACTGATGCAGATGTAGAATACGTGAAGGCATCCCGCGGCGTCGTGATCGGTTCCCCCTCTTACGCCGCCTTGATGACCCCTGACCTCCACGCCTGGCTCCAGTCCAACGGAAACAGGCTCTCCCTCGCCGGCAAGCTCGGCGGCGCCTATGCCACCGCACAGTTCACCCACGGCGGCGGCGACCTGGTCATCCAGTCGATCCTGACCTTCGAGATGGTCAAAGGCATGCTCTGCTACTCCGGCGGCGCCTCCTTCGGCATGCCCGTGATCCACCTGGGCCCGGTAGCCATCAACAACAACATCGAGAAGCACAACTCCATCGATCTTTACAGAGAATACTTCATGCTTTATGGAAAGCGGTTTGCGGAGAAGGCGAGCGAGCTCTTCGCGTAAGTTTACGTGGTGCTCACACAGGGTGCTCACACAGGGGACGGTTCTGTGTGTGAGCCAGTAATTATCTGGCTTAGAGAGGCGTTCGCAATGAAATTCACACAGAGAACCGTCCCCTGTGTGAGGTATCTACACGACAGAAAGAGACACTGTGTCCACAAACGTGGGCACAGTGTCTTCGCCAGTCAATCAGTTATTACTGTTGCTGCAGATTAGATCCCTCAGCTATTCAGCGCCTTCAAGATCCCCTCCACCGAATACTCCGGCGCGGCTGCCGCAATTGCATCCCACAAAGGTCGTAACTCTTCCGGATCATGTCCGAGAAACTCTGCAACTGTCTCCAGATCCTGGCCCTTCTGTCTTTGATGTAACAGCACGGAAATCCTTTCTGTCAGGACTCCGGCCGACTTTCCTTCCGCGAGCCCCTCAGCCTTGCCTTCCAACTTGCCTTCCTGAAACCCCTTATAGTGTTCGTTTCGAAGTGTCATCTCCCAGTCCATATACTCTTTCCTCCACTTCGCATTGTGCCTGGCCAGGCGCACTTCCTCCTGCACCCGCTCCGCGAACGTTCCCTTCTGTGCGGTCTCACTCCCCGCCACCAGTTCCAAAAATCCTTTCAGATCCGGCGAGATATCGCCACACGTTCCTGCCGCGTTCAGCAGGATCTTCGTCATTCCATCGTTCAGCGCGAGTTCCCGGTCATCACGACAATAATAATCAAAAATATACCTGTAGAATCCTCTGCCAAAAGGATCGAACGGTGCAATGAACAGAATGATCACTTCATTCAGTTCATTATAGTTATCTCCCGGCTCCAGGAGCGTCTGATCCATCGATCCGCCATAGTATCGCATCCGCTTCGGAATATTCTTCTCGTCTCGCAGCTGCATCTCTACGTTTATAAGCCGACCCTCGTCATCTCTGACGGTCACATCCAGGCGTACGCCTTTTGCATCCATCGAGAAGTGGAACTCAACCTCCTTACTGACCTCCTTGAGCTCCCGGATATGCAATTCCGGCAGCGAGACCTGCAGAAGTTCCAGGAGAAGATCTGTCCTCGTCGTCATCACCTTCCCAAACAGGAAGGCGTTGCCAATCCCCGCCTTCGACCACTCTTCATAGATACTGTTTTTGTCATTGACTGCTCTGTTCATGTGTCCCTCCTATGCTGTACAAAGAGGGGCCCCGGCGGATACTGCGCTGCCGGAGCCCCGGGTATCGGGTTGCTCCGGCAGGGCCGCTCCAGACTGTCAGCCTGTGCAGCGGCATCGCCGTCTATGAACAGCGCACGGACGCCTGCGCGTGCAGACAGATCGTGTGTGTTTGAGATGATTTTAGCACTAAACGGGTCCCGCCGGCAACGTCGTGCATGCGGCAATGATCACACAGGGGACGGTTCTCTGTGTGAATTTCACTGCGAAAGCCCCTTCAGGCCAGATAAATACTGGCTCACACAGAGAACCGTCCCCTGTGTGAGCCAGCACCTTCAGCCCCCCCCTTTAAATCCCCTTATACACCACCACATTCCCCTCTACCCGCTTCTCCATGGCTCCCCTGTCGACCAGGCAGGCCACATTGGCGCGCACGATGCGGGCCAATGTGAGAAAAACAGGCAGCTTCCTGTACTCCCGCTCCGCGACCCGCCGGCACAGCTCGTCGAAGCTGACCCAGCTGTCCGCCATCCGGCGCGTGCGCTCCAGCTGGCCCTCCAACTTCGCGATGTTCAGGTCGCACAGCATCTCTTTGTCCTCCGCACAGCCCTTGTGCGCGAGTACGAGCCTGCCCACATTTTGTCCCCGGATGCGGCGGATCGAGCGAATGCTCTGCTCCACATCCGTGCAGAAGGTCATCTTCGCGTTGCGGAGCTCCTCCCCGCAGATCATCAGATCCGCCGCGTAGCAGATCCCGTCCTCCGTCGTGAAACCGAGATGGCTGAACGCGTGACCCGGAAGCCGCAGCAGTCCGAATGTGTGCCCGCCGATCTCCACGCTGCCCTTCTCCGGTTCCAGCATTTCGTCAATTCCAAACTCCATGTAGGGAAACAGGATCCGCAGTTCCGCGTCGGAATACCCCGGGAACTGGGCCTGCAGCGCGTCCCGGCTGCTGAGCAGTCCCGCCGACACCAAATCCGCGTACAGGCGGGCGCCGTATTTTTCCCGCAGGAGCGTGTGCGCTCCGATATGATCATAGTGCGCGTGCGAAGTCAGCACTGCAGCGACCTGCAAGTCGTTCTTCTCCAGGACCTCCAGCAGTTCCCCGCTCTCGTCATGGTATCCGCTGTCCATCAGCACGACCGTGTGCGGTGCGATCTCGTACATGGGCATGCTGACCCAGCGCGTCGTTATCGTATAGGTATGGGAGGCGATCTGTTCGAGTTGTGCCATGATGTTTCCCCTTTTCTCCTCTCCTGGTTCGTCTCAACAGTATCATCATATCACACAGTTCTCACACAGGGGACGGTTCTGTGTGTGAGCCAGTAATAAACTGACTTAGAGAGGCATTCGCAATGAAATTCACACAGAGAACCGTCCCCTATGTGAGATGCCCTGTGTGAGAATCGAAGCGAAGAGGCTGCCGCACTTAACACATTGCAGCAGCCTCTTCGCTCTTATTCTATAACTACCTCTTATTACCTCTGCCGGTCTTTACTATCTGCTCCGCTAAACGATATCCCCTGAGGCCCTCATCTGCAGGATCTCTTCCTCGGAATAACCGACTTCCCGCAGGCATCTGTTGTTATCCGCGCCGACGGGTCCTGCCGGCCGGATATCATATTTCCAGTGGTTGATGGAATCGAAATGAACCGGGGGCGGACAGAACACAGCCTTTGTGCCGTCCGGATATTCATGCTCAAACAGATAGTTGTTTGCAAGCACTTGAGGATCGGTTTCAATATCCTTAAAGTGTTGGATCTTCTCATGTGCGATATCTGCTTTGATCAGACGCTGCACCCATTCCTCGCGGTCGCGGGTCTTAAAGATGACATCAAATTCTGCAGTCAGCTCATCGGCATGCTGCAAGTAACTTGTACGGGGCACACATCGCGGATCCTCCAGATAATCCGGCCTCTCAAGAACGATCGTCACGAGTTTCGGGAACAGGTTATAGTCCAGGCACCCAACCCAGAGCCATTCACCGTCTCTGCATTCATAACAGTTATTTGCCGCCTGATTGGGGTCGGAGCGGGAACGCGGCAGCTGTCTCCCGAAATGTACGCTGCTCAATGTGGACATGTTGATCCAGGTTGCCATCTGAAGAAGGGATGTGGATATTTTATCTCCGATTCCCGTCGCCTGCCTCTTATACAATGCGGCGCAGACACCAGCCAGAATGCCCATGGATACCACAAGGTCTCCCGCTCCTACGATGCCGTTAACAGGCGGACCGTCCTTTGGCGCAATATCCCTCATTAAACCGCTTCGGGCCCAGAAAGCAGTGAAGTCGAAGCCGGGCTTGTTCGCCAGCGGGCCCTCATCTCCATATCCCAGCACATGCGCATAGATCAGCCTCGGATACTTCTCGTGCAGTTCCTCCCATGTGAGATGCATCTGGCGCAATGCCTGCAAGCGGTTGTTCGTCACAAATACATCGGCTGTCGCCAGCAATCTGTGCAAACATTCCATCCCCTTCTCAGAGCGAAGGTTCAGTCCTGTGAAGGATTTCCCCGAATTGTGCATATCAAAGTTCGGATTTGCAAAGGGAGTGATCGGCATCTGCATGGTCGGTCCATGTCCGCGATAGACGTCACCTTTCAGCGTCTCCACCTTGATAACTTCCGCGCCCCATTCGGATAGAACGCGCCCGGCTGTCGGTGCAGCAAGATAAGTGGATAACTCTATGACACGAACACCTTTAAGAAGTTGGCCTGTATAACGGTCGTCTCTGTTCTCTTTGCTCATCTCACTATCTTCCTTGAAACAGACAGTTACCGTACGTCGGAGATGCCGCTGTTCCCGCCTTCAGCCGGCTGCATACTATCTCTGCAGCGGTTTATGCTCCGTTCCATAGAAAGCTTCACATCTGTGAAGCCGCGCAATTTCTTCCTTTGAATACCCCAGTTCCTCCATGATCTCGAAAGAATTCTCTCCCATGATCGGGGCAAGATTGTATTCCGGAATTCCCAGATTGTCAGAGACCATGCTGGGTCTGGGAAGCCAGGCTTTCTCGCCGTTGCGGAAAGTCACTTCCTCGACGAAGTGATTCGCCCGTGCCTGCTCCTTCTGGAACACGTCTTTGTAGTGTGTGCACACATCGTGGGTCATATCGACCTCTTCAAAGAGAACATCCCACTCCGCAGCCGTCTTCTCCAGGAATTTCTCCTCGAGGATGTGGAGAAGCGCAATGCGATTCTCGTCGACCAGCATCATGCTGTCGTACTCTTTGTAGCGAGGATCATCGATCAGCTCCTCCAACCCCATCGCGGTGCAGAGCCGCTTGAAGTCGCGGTTATACTGGACCGCCGCAATCGTGATATACTCGCCGTCCTTACATTTATAAGTCGTAGAAGTGGGGCGTGCATCCGTCCGCTTCCTGGGATACTTGTACCCATATTTCGGCTGCGCCAGTGTTCCCATGAATCCCATGGTCCAAATGGCGTTGCCAAAAAGAGAAACGGACACCTTGTCTCCCTTGCCTGTGCGGTGCTTGGCATTCAGCGCCGCCATGACCGCCCCAAAGAGCATGCTGCCGGAAGCGACGTCCGCCATGGCCGTAGGAATGTTGATCGGCATGCTCCCGGAATCCGCCACCATCTGATCGGCGAGAAATCCTCCGTAAGACCAGTAGCTGACGGTATCGTAGCCAGGCCTGTGCGCTTCCGGGCCTTCATCACCATACCCGGAGAGCTGTGCGTAGATCAGGCCCGGGTAGCGTTTGCTGAGGGAATCATAATCAAAACCCAGCTTTTTGAGTACACGTTCCCGCGTATTCGTGAGCATAATATCCGACTGCGCAATCAACTTCTCCATGATCGCACAGCCTTCCGGCGTCCGCAGGTTCAGGGTAATACCCTTTTTGTTTGCATTCGTGATATCAAACAGCGGGTTTTCATCTTCGGTGGCCGGGACATCCAGCTTCGGTCCGTAGATTCTCCAGTAGTCGCCTTCCGGTGTCTCCACCTTGATTACTTCCGCGCCCCAGTCCGCAAGGAGTCTTCCGCATACCGGCGCCGCAATAAAGGTGGTCCACTCCACAACTTTCAAGCCTTCCAGTGGTCTCGCATTACTCATAGTCATCCCTCTCTGACGATATCTGTCATCAGCTGCAAACAAGGCCTCCCAGTCTGTCGATCGTTTCCAGTGCCTCTTCCATGATCTCCTGAATGATCTCCGATGCACCTTTGACGTCGTTGATCAGGCCAATATTCTGTCCCACCGGAAACATTCCCACGGAGGTGTTTCCCGTCGCATAGGCTTCCCGTCCGACACTTCCCGCAATGACCGGCATAAGATCGGACAGAGTACAATCTTCCTTCTCCTCCAGCTTCAGGCACTCATCCGCCGCCTGATTGTGTGCCACGCGGACCATATTCCGGATCGCACGCTGGCACAGGATCGTATCCCGCTCCGTATGCTCAATGATCCAGTCTTTATGGTTCGTGGAGATGCAGCATTCAGCGGCAGTCAGGAAACGGGTGCCGATCACGACGCCTTCCGCACCGAGCGCCAGGGCAGCAGCCAGGCCCCGCCCGTCGCAGATCCCGCCGCCTGCCAGCACCGGAACGCTGCAGCTTCTCGCCGCTTTATTGGCAACAACGATCGTCCCGATCAGGTCCGGAGACGGATGACCGGCCGCCTCGCTTCCCACGATCGCCACCATGTCAGCGCCGCTTTTCTCTGCGCGCAAAGCATGCCTGGGCATCGGCACTTTATGGATGCACTTCATTCCGTAGGAATGAATGATCGGAATCAGATCAGCCGGATCCTTTCCGCTCGTCTCAATTACATCCACACATTCCTCTCCGCAGATCGTGAGATACTGATACAGCTTCTCTCCCATATCTACGTTGGGAATCATGGAGATATTCACTGCGATCGGCTTCTCCGTCTGTTCCCGCATCCATCTGATCGTTCTGCGGAATTCGTCCAGATCCGGATACATGCTGATATTTGTGATTCCCAGCCCACCGGCTTCGGAGATCGCAACAGCGAGCTCTTTGTTGGCTGCATTCTGCATGCCCCCGCACATGATCGGATACCGAAGTCCCAGCATTCTGGTAAATCTTGTCTCAATTCTGCGCATCTCTGTCCTCCCTGTGACAGCCCTGTCAGAATAATCTCCGGACATCTGTCAGTTCTTATTAAATACAGGAGATCTCTTTTCAAGGAAGGCATAGACAGCCTCCGTGAAGTCCGGCAATCTGGAGCACCTTGCCATCTCCTCCGCTTCCGGCAGAAGAAACTGGTCCAGCTGATCATAATAAAAGCGATTGATCATCCGTTTCTGCGCCATGTGACCTTCCATGGATTTTGCCGCCAGCTTCCGGGCAAGAGCATACGTCTCCTCCTGCAGTTTCCCTTCTTCTGCATAAATGGTCGCCAATCCGCTTTTTACACAGTCTTCCCCTCTCACCGGCTCGCCGGTCATCAGCAGAAGCTCCGCTCTGTCGGCACCGATCAGTTTGATCAGATGATAGATTCCCAGCGTATCACCGGGCAGGCCCATATTTATGAAGGCCATACTCATCCGGCTGGAAGGCTGCACGACCCGGAAATCGCAGGCAAGCGCACAGGACATGCCTGCGCCCGCAGCCGCGCCGTTGATCATCGCGACCGTCGGTTTCTCACATCTGCGGATCCGCACCGCCATACGGGCCGCATTCAGGACCCTCGCCTCCGTGATGTACTCGCCTCGTTCGATCCGGTCGCGGAAGCTGTAGATGTCCCCGCCGGCCGAAAAGTGCTTCCCCTCCCCGGTGATCACCACAACACCTACATCAGGATCTTTTGAAAAAAGATCCACCGCATCCCCCACTTCTATAAAGGATTCCTTTGCAAAAGCGTTGCTGACTTCCGGCCGGTTCAGGGTGATCGTAGCGATACGATCCTGCACAGTCACCTTGATATACTGGTATTCCATCCCCCGCTCCTCTCGTTATCTGCCTTTAAAGACCGCGTGTCTCTTCTCGAGAAATGCGTTCGTGCCTTCCTTCTTGTCCTCCGTTCCAAGGAGGAGGGCGAAGGACAGCCGTTCAATATACATGCCAGTCTTCTCATCGGTATCCAGTGACATATTGATCGCTTTCTTCGCGAACTCCAGACCCAGAGGTCCCTTTCTGGTCATCCGGACGACCATCTTCTTCGCTGTAGCCATCAACTGGTCCTGCGGGACACACATGGCTGCCAGATTGCGGGCGACCGCTTCCTGCCCTGTGTACTGGATTCCCATCAGGATCATCTGCTTCGCAACACCGATCCCGGCAATCCGTGCAAGACGCTGCGTTCCGCCGGCCCCGGGAAGGATTCCGAGATTCGTCTCCGGCAGTCCAAGCAAGGCATTCTCTGACACGATCCGAATATCACATGCCATAGCCAGTTCAAAGCCGCCGCCAAGGCAATACCCGTTGATCGCTGCAACGATCGGCTTGCGGTTATTCTCCAGCTTCGTCAGGACGACCTGTGTATCAGAGCTGGTTCTGTGGATCGCGGCTAGCGTATCCATCGAGGCGACCCCTCCGATATCCGCGCCGGCAATAAACGCCTTGTCTCCCGAACCGGTGATGATCGCCGCTTTGATTCCGTCATTCTTCTCGATATAGTCGGAGAAACGGTCGATATCATCCCACGCGTCCGGATTGAGGGCGTTCAGCTTGTCCTCCCTGCAGATCGTAAAGATGGCGATCCCGTCTTCCACTTCCAGCTTAAAATGTTTGAACTCGACGTCTTGCATCATACCCTCCCATCTGCCACAGTCCTGTGGCTGCATGCAGTTCTTCATATTCATGTCATTTCCTTACACGCCGAGCATCTTCCAATAAGGAAGGCTGATCAGACATGCAGCCATGGAAATGATCTCGTAGATCACACAGAACAACAGCGTCTTCTTGTATTTGACTTTCCCCTCCGTACAGGTGATCGATGTTGTGAAGACCACGTTCTGGTACGGCACGAACCAGCACATGCCGGATGTGTAGATGATCATGCCGATGACAAACGGGCTCAGTCCAATGGTGGCTGCGACGGGAGCAAAGATCGCCATCATGACGATGATTGCTGCCGAGTGCGCAGCCAACAGGAACCGGACCAGGATCGTGATGACTGCGATCAGGACGCAGACCAGAATGGTACTGGACACACGGCCGAACAGCGGGTTCAGCACCTCCTGCACCCAGAGATCGATCCCCACCTTGGAGAAAATGCTCCCAAGGCTCAGCACACCACCGACGAAGACGACCAGGTTCCAGTTCGGTGCCGTGTAGATCTCCTTCGGTTCGAGGATCCCCAGCGCGAAACAGAAGAACGCCGCGATCATTCCCGAAACAGAAGCATTGACGCCGATCCGGGATTCCAGCGTCCACAGAACGACCGTCGCGCACAGCACGATCGCCGTCTGCAATTCCTTGCCTTCCAGTTTACCGAGCTTCCTGTACTGTTCCCGTGCATACTCTTTGGACAGTGCGACCGTGTCCACCGGCTTGAAGAAGAACCGGATGATCACATACAGGCTGACAAACACCACGATAGTCCAGGGAATCATGGCCAGTGCCCATTTGCCCCAGTCAATTCCACAGTCCTCGGGCAGAACGCCCATCAGGGTATAACCATAGACGCTGCCGCTCACAAAGATCGGCGCGGAGAGTCCGAACCCGGCCCAGGCCGCAAAGAACATACCGTACCGGCCTTTGGAATCCGCCGCATATTCCATGGTGTCCGCCAGGCCCATTGCGATCGAGACGCCCAGCAGCGCTTTCGCGGTCGCGCTCGGAATAAGCGGGCTGCAGATCAGGCCGATCACGATCATCGCCAACGTCTGTCCCTGGAATGTCGGCGGGAATACCTGCAGCAGAAACCAGGACAATCTCTTGAACAGCCCGGTCTTGGAGATTGCTGTTGCAAGACAGAAGGCTCCGAAAATGATCCATGTGGATGTCCCAGCAAAAGAACCGAAGACGGTGCTGAAGGGGAAGCCTCCCAACAGTGTCCATAGCGTAAGCATAGCGATCGCCGTGAGCCAGTCCGGAAAAACAGCACCGCTCCACCAGCAAACAGCGAGAACCGTAACAGCCAGTACACGAAGCGCTGTCTTCCCGGTGCTGCCCGCCTGCACGGCGGCATGTTCCAGCGCTGCCGGGACAGGCAGCAGATATCCGATCACAACGAGCATAAGAATGCCCAGAATAAGAAAAATGTTCTTTTTTTTCAGCCTTTTGTTCATCTTGTAATTCCCTATGACAGGTCACATCTCATGGAGCCGGGCATACATCAGCTTGCCGACCCCATTCCGCGGCAGTTCCTTCACAAAGGCAATGTATTTGGGGATCTTGATGGAAGGGAGCTTCTTCTTGCATCGCGCGCGAATATCCTCTTCCGTGATGCCCGCGCCGTCTCTCAGCCGGATGAATGCCTTGCCGACCTCACCCCAGCAGGAATCTTCGACGCCGATCACGCCGCAGTCCTCCACTTCGTCCATCGCCATGAGGATGTTCTCGATCTCGATCGGAAAGATATTCTCTCCGCCGCTGATGAACATGTTCTTCCTGCGTCCGATGATCTTGTAGAAGCCCTCTTCGTCACAGATGGCAATATCTCCGGTCCTGACCCACTCTCCGTCCCTGGCGTTTACGGATTCCTCTTCGTTGTTCCAGTAGCCGGAGAACGTCAGCGGTCCGGAGAATTCCAGATCTCCCGGGGTATTCGGACTTACCGGCTCCCCCTGCTCGTCCACGATCCGCACTTTATTGAAATGATAAGGACGTCCGACGAATCCCGCCTTTCTCCGCAGCGTCTCCTGACTCGTCAGGCGCATGGGGAAGGAGAAGTTGCTGGGACCGCATTCCGTAAGGCCGTAGGAATTGCACAGCGGAAGATTTTTGCGGTCATAGGTCTCAAACAGCGCCATCGGAAGCGGCGCCGCACCGCAGCGCAGGGATTTGATGCAGGAGAAATCCGTGGTCTCGAACCGCGGGTCCTCTGCCAGACGCACATAGATCGTCGGGACAGCAAGAAGGAACGAAGGCCGTTCGTTCTGAATGATGTCGTATGTCTCGCTGACGTCGAACTTCTTCTTCAGGATGATCTTGCCGCCGGCGAGAAACATCCCGAGAGAGATGCTGTTCCAGGCAGCGGTGTGGAACAGGGGCAGCATCAGGTATGTCACATCGGAACTGTTGAGCTCGTGCGACAGGATCGTGCTGACAGAATTGAAAACGATTGCCCGATAAGAGATCATCGCCGCTTTCGGCAGGCCGGTCGTCCCCCCGGTGTGGATCAGCATCAGGATGTCTTCCATATCCGGCTCATAGGCGGTAAATGCCCCGTCATAGGAAAGAAACCGTCCGATCCCGCCGTTTTCCGCATCCAGGTCGATCACTTCGAAAGCGGCCAGCCGCTCTTTCCGGACGCCGTTGATCTTCTCAATATACGTACTGTCGGCAAAGACAAGCTTCGGCGTTTCATTTTCGATCAGCTGCGAGAGTTCCCAGTCCATCAGCTTCCCGTTGTAGGTCGAAAGGATGATCCCTGTTTTATAGCACGCGAAAAAGAGATCAAAGAATTCGACTCTGTTGAGCGCGCAGATGCCGATCCGTTCTCCCTTTTCGACATGATAGACTTGTGTGAGACAGGCGGCGACGCGGTCGGAGCGTTCATCGATCTCTTTGTAGGAATATGCACGCTTCAGATCATAATCGTAGATCGCTGTCTTGTCGCCGAGAAACGCGCTTCTGCACATATAGATATTGTGTACAAAACCGTTCGTAGTATTCATTTTCCCGATTCCCGCACTCCCCAATGTGGCTTATACCAGTCGCCGGGACTTTCTGGAAGGAAAGCCCCGGCCATCCGATATGTTATACGTTGTTAACGCTTGAGAACGATGCCTTCCTTGACCAGCTGATCGATCTCTTCCGCGGAATATCCAAGTTCTCCCAGAACATCCACGGTGTTTTCTCCGAGATGCGGTCCTCTCTTGAATTCGTACTGACCGATATTCTCACTCTTCAGCGGGTTGATGAAGGTCGGATACTTGTCGCCGTTCTCCGCTTCCACGATGCGCATATAGTCGTTTTCAAGCGCCTGCGGCTCGAATTCCAGGTCTTTGTAGTGCATGACCTTGGAGACGACGATGTCCACGGACTGCAGTCTCTTCACGACCTCGTCCGAGCTGAAGCGGATCAGGACTTTCTCGATCTCGGGGATCAGCTCTGCGCGATGCTTCAGGGAATCCGCCCTGGTCTGCCACCTGGGATCCTTGGCCAGATCCGGGCACTCCAGCACTTCACAGAACTTGGAGAAGTAGCGCTCGAACTCAAGGATCGTGAACGCGACCCACTCGCCGTCGCCGCACTGATAAACGTTGTTGTTGCAGGGCTTCAGCGTGTACCGCTCCTTCGGATAGATCTCGCCGAAATGAGAGGTCAGTGCCAGAAGACCTGCCATCCAGACGCCATTGCCATACAGGGAAACATCAATGTGATCGCCCTTGCCGGTCCGCTCTCTTGCGAGAAGTGCCGTCACGATCGCGCAGTAGCCGATCAGGCCGGTCATGTTGTCGCCGCCCGCGGAGATCGGGATCGCCGGCATGGCGCCCTTCATGACGACATCCGCCAGCATGCCGCTCTTCGCAAAGAACGCGATGCTGTCGAAACCGGGCTGATTCACATCCGGTCCCTTCATGCCGTAACCGGAGACCGTCACGTACACCAGCCTCGGGAAGCGGTCCTTGATGGAGGCATAGTCGATGCCCAACTTCTCCAGGGACTGCTCTCTGTTGTTGGTCAGGAAGACGTCCGCCTGTTCCAGAAGCTTGAAGAAGAGCTCCTTGCCCTTCGCCGTCTTGACGTTGATCGGGCAGCTTCTCTTGGAAGCGTTGTAGGCGTCGAAAACAGGGTTCTCTTTCTCATCGATCGGGCAGCACATAGCTGTGCCGTAAGTGCGATAAGGGTCGCCCTTGAAAGATTCCACTTTGATAACATCCGCGCCGAGCTCTGCCATCAGTCTCCCGGACAGAGGTGCCGCAAGATAAGAAGTCAGGTCGACGACTTTGATTCCTTTAAACGGTTTTTTGATATCAGCTGTCATTTTTTCACCTCATCTGTCATGCATGCGCGACAGTCGATCCATTGCTTGTCAGTGTCTCGATCTCCTCCTGCGAATATCCGAGCTCCTGCAGGATGGCGATCGTATTCTCACCGAGGAAAGGACCTCTTCCCATCTCGGGTTCGCCCGCGTTGTCGGATCTGGCGGGAGGAAGCGTCACATAGCATTTCCGGCCGCTGGGCATGACATGCTCACGAATGAAGCCATTGACCTTGGCCTGCTCATTGTTCACATAGTCTTTGAAGTGGTTCATGCGGCTACACGCCACATCGTTGCTGCGCAGGATCGCGAGCCACTCTTCGCAGGTCTTCTCCGCGAAAGCCTTCTCGCACGTCTGGATGAAGAGCTTGGTATTCTCAGGCTTGACGAAATTGGGCTGCGGCCAGAAGCGCTCATCCGTCAGCATATCGGGCCTGCCGATCGCTTTGCAGACGCCTGTGAACTGTTTCTCAAAGTTCGACAGGATCGTGAATACCAGGAACTCGTTGTCCTTGCACCGGTACGGTGTAGGACTTGCCTGGTACCTGGTCATAGGATAACTGCGGCCAAATTGTGTGGAGCAGTTCATCAGGCAGGTGGACCAGAGTGCCGTCGCCAGAAGGGATGCCGTCACTCTGTCTCCCTTGCCGGTCTTCTCTCTCGCGTACAGTGCAGAGCAGATGGCTCCGGCAAGTTCCGCCGCGGTGATCTGATCTCCCATGCCGCCGGGGAAAATGGTGGGAAGATAGTTGTCCGTCAGTACGGACATATCCGTATTAAATCCCGAAGCGCCCCAGAATGCCGTGGTGTCAAAGCCCGGCAGATCTTTGTCGGGACCTTTATCACCATATCCGGTCACGATCGCATAGATCAGCCTCGGATTCCACTCCTTCAGCGTTTCATAATCCAGGCTGAGCCTTTTCAGTGCTGCAGGTCTCATATTGGTAAGAAAAACATCCGCGTCTTTAAGAAGCCGCATCATGATGTCCATGCCGCCCTTCGATTTCAGATTCAGAGGGATGGACTCCTTTAACGCATTGTACTGGTCAAACAGCGGATTCTCATCTTCCGAGTCCGGTGTCTGATAAGATTTGCCGAATGTTCTGAACTGCTCACCCTCTATAGATTCGATCTTGATGGAACGGGCGCCGAACATAACAAGCCGGCGCCCGACAGAGGGGGCAGCAACGACAGAGGAAAGTTCTACGACTTTAATACCTTCAAGTGGTCTCATTGTTGCCTCCGGATGGTGTTAGGTTTTAGAAGGAAAGTCCAAAATGGATCAGGACTGCCGCGAAGATCGCAGTCAGGATGTTGAATACGACAGAGAACATGAAGTTGTTGATGTAGGCTTCCTTATAGGTGATTCTCTGAACTGCGTAGTTGTTGGCAACAGCAGAGGAATGCGGCAGCGAGTCAAGGCCGAGCGCCGAGATGGAGCACAGTCTGTGCAGAGCCGGGGCCGGAATACCATAGGACAGGAATCTGTCGCCGAGAAGGCCGAGGGACAGACGCAGGCCGTTGGAGGAAGATCCGCAGAAGCCGGCGACCAGGTTGACCGCAAGGATGACCTTCAGGTAAGGGTTGTTGGGCAGCATATCCAGGGAGTTCAGGATGTACTCGAAACCGGGAACAGCTTTCACGACGTTGCCGAACGCACCGGCGGATGCCAGGGCGATGATGGACTGGGAGCAGTTGGAGACAGCACCGACGGTGGCAGTCTTGATGTTGAGCAGCGCACGGGTGTCCGGGAAGATCATGAACCACACAAACGTGAAGATGCAGGTGTACAGCAGGGACATGACCGTGCCGGGCTTGAAGCCGTTCAGGATCACGAACAGCACGATGGAGGGCATGATGCACTTCCAGAGGGGAAGCTCTGCCATACGCTCGACGGTGGCGTTCTCCATAACCTTTGAAATTTCCGTTCCGGAAGGCATGAATTCTTCGTGGTTCTTCTCACACTGTCCAACGATGAAAATGACCCAGCCGATGGAAAGCGCAAGGGAGAAGATGCAGCAGAGGATGGACAGGACCGGAGCCGCTGTCGCTTCTGTTCCGAGGTACTCCATCGGAATCAGGTTGGTCAGCTGCGGGGTGCCGGGGAACATACCGGCGGTGAAGGTCGCGGAACCGATCGAAGAGCAGACGAAGAGCTTCCACGGCACCTTCAGTTCCTTGAACATCTCATAGCCGATCGCGACGACGGTGTAGGTAACGACGAACAGGCTGACACCGCCGAGGGTCAGGATCGCCTGGATCGCTGCCACGCAGAGGACGGCCGCGACTTTTTCCTTGCCGGGGAACTTCTTGACAAGACGGACCATCTTATAAGCAATGGACTGGGCCGCGCCTGTGTCGCCGAGCAGCTTCGCAAACAGCGCGCTGAAGAAGAACAGCAGGAAATAACTCTGATAGGTTCCCGAGAAACCGACAAGGTAGTTCTCGGACATGCCCGTCCAGAAATCCACACCGGACAGAAGCAGGGTCACAGCTGATGCAACGATCGTGCACAGCAGGATGTGATAGCCTTTGAACATGCCTCCGATGAAGATCGCAAGGCCTAACAGAATACCAATAAGGCTTAACATTTCAGGACTCATATCATACTCCCTTTATTTTCTTATGAATGATTCCGTTACTGACGTACTCTCCACGGCAGATCAGTCTGCGGGATTCTCCTGCAGCATGTGTCTGGCGATGACCAGTCTCTGAATCTGGTTCGTGCCCTCAAAGATCTGATAGATACGGGCATCTCTGTAGAGCTTCTCGACCGGATAGTCTCTCATGTAGCCGTAGCCGCCCAGGATCTGGATCGCATGGGAGCAGACGCGCTCAATAACTTCCGCGGCAAAGCACTTGGACATCGCGCTCAGCTTGCCCTTGTTGGGATCGTTATGGTCGATCGCATCCGCAGCTGCAAGGACGAGCTGGCGGGCCGCTTCGAGTTCGATACCCATATCGGCGATCAGCGCCTGGATCTGGCCGTGCTCGCAGATTGGCTTGCCCATGGTCTTGCGGACCTGCGCATACTTGGTGGCATATTCAAGAGCGGCTCTGCCAATACCGACAGCGGCTGCACCAGTGATGACACGGCCCTTCTCCAGGGTCTGCATCGCGATCTTGAAGCCCTTTCCTTCCTGGCCGATCAGGTTCTTTGCGGGGATGTGGACATCTTCGAAGATCACGTCCGCGGTATTGGAGACGCGGATGCCCATCTTATCTTCATGCTTGCCGGTGGAAACGCCGGGGGTATCCCTGTCCACGATGAACATCGAGAGGCCTCTGGCACCCTTGGTCTTGTCGGTCGTCGCAAGGACGGTGTAGACGTCGGCACGCTCAGCATTGGTGATGAAACACTTTCTGCCGTTGATGATATACTCATCGCCGACCTTGACAGCCGTAGTCGCGGTGCTGGCAGCATCGGAACCGGAACCGGGCTCTGTGATTGCGAATGCGCAGAAACCACCTCTGGTGATGATGTCCGCGAAATGCTGCTTCTGCTCCTCGTTGCCGGCGATGCCGACCGGCTTGAAGCCAAGGCTGTTGGAGCCGATCGTGATGCTGAAGCCGGAATCGCCGCGGGAGATCTCCTCACGGATGAGGCAGGTCGTCACCATATCCAGTCCCGCTCCGCCGTACTCTTCCGGCAGATCCAGACAGGTCAGGCTCATGTCAACAGCCTTCTGGTAAACATCCATCGGCAGTTCACCGTCGATGTCCATCTCGGCTGCTCTGGGCATGAGTTCCTTCTCCGCAAACTCCCTGGCCATCTGCTGAAGGGACAGCTGATCTTCTGTAAATCTCATGTTTCTCTCCTCCTTTTATGTCTTGCTTTTGAATAACCAGTGTTTATGCTTCTTTTTTGTCACGCATCACCAGAACGGTGCACTTCTGCTCGAGGCAGAGCTCGTTTTTCTGGTTGTAGATATCTCTCTGGATGATCACGATGCCTCTGCCGGGCTTCTTACTCTCGATCTTCTCAATACACTTGGAGACCTGGTAGATCGTGTCGCCCGGAAGCACATAGTGCACGAATTTGAGATCCGCGCCGAGGAATCCCAACGCTGTTCCGGCTGTCAGGCCTTCCCGGAAAGAGAGGCCTGTGGCCATTGCGAAGGTCAGTGCGCCGTGTGCGATCCTGCCCGGGAAATTCGTCTTCTCCTGGATGAAAATGTCGTCGGTGTGGAGCGGATTGTAGTCTCCGGAAAGACCGGCAAACTGTTGGACATCTGCCTCCGTGACGGTGCGCCTCGGAGAGATATATTCCTTCCCGATCTCGAAGTCATCAAACTTCAACCCTGCCATCGTTTCCTCCTTTCAATACGTCGGATTTGGTTATTATTGTGAGTAATTAGATTATATCGGCCTTTGGTTTTGTTAAAAATTACAAATTCCTTTAAGGCTTGTTTGATAATGTGATAACAATCGACTGATTATTTGGGAATTGTCAAATAAATGTTTGCCTCATCTAAAACAGAAGTTGTAATCTTTTGAAAACAATGATAAAATATTCACATTATCGGGGATACATGTACTAAATACTGTTCAAATCTGCACTTCTCCTGAAGGAGGCCTTATGGAACTGCTCCAGCTGAGATATTTCTGCGCACTCGCAGAAAAGCAGCACCTCCGGAAGACGGCAGAAGATCTGATGATCTCTCCGCCATCCCTAAGTCTCACTATTACGAGACTTGAAAAAGAACTGGGGTTGGATCTCTTCGACAGGACAGGACGGAATATGGTCCTGAATGAAGACGGGAAGACCTTCTACAAAAAGGTCCGACAGGCGCTCTCGCTTCTGGACGAGTCGCTGGAGGATATGGAATTCGCGAAGATCCGGAAAGAACACTCCATTCTCATCGGAACAACCAGCACACTGTACTGGGAAGATATGGTCACGGCATTTTCAAAGGAGCATCCGGATATTCATATTCAGCTGCAGCAGATTCAAACGGAAGAACTGAACGATTCGGAGAACCGGTTTCAGTTCACTCTGGGCAATGACCTGTCGATCGACCAGAAGAGCCGGGAGACCATCCGTCTGAGTAAAGAAGAGAAGCCCGTGCTGCTTCTCTCCAAGAACAATCCCCTCGCAAAGAACACTTCTGTGAAACTGACAGATCTCCGGGATCAAACCTTCATCGTTCTGAACACCAGTCCCCAATCCAGGGAATATCTCTACTCCTTGTGCGAATCAGACGGGTTCACTCCAAAAAACGTCCGGGAGACCACCCTTTTTATGCGGATCATCTCCCTTCAACGGGATGAAGGTGTTGCACTCTCCACAAATCTGGCATATAAAAAGCAGTTTCTGAATCCGGGCAATGTCAAAGTGGTGCGTGTGGAAACCAGCTACCCGACGCGCCATCAGTGCATCTCCTGGCGCAAAGGCCTTCGTCTGACCGAAAACGATATGAAATTTCTGACATTTGTTATGAATTATGAGAACTTTACATAGGTGTAAGAATCTCAACAGTTTCATTTCAAAAAAAGACACTGTGTCCACAAGTGTGAACACAGTGTCTTCGCCTGTCATTTATAATAATGTTGATTCAGTTCAGTTGATCCTCCGCATCATACTCTTCGCAATGACATTCCTCTGAATCTGGTTGGCGCCCTCAAAGATAGCGAACAGCTTCGCATCGCGGAAGAGGCGCTCCACAGGGTAGTCTTTGCAGTAGCCGTAGCCGCCGAAGAGCTGGACGGCCATGGTCGTCACTTCCATGACCATGTCGCTGCAGAAGGTCTTGGTGATAGATCCGAGTTCGGAGTCTACGACGCCTTCGTCGATCAGTCTTGCCGCGTTGTAGCAGAGGTGGCGGCCGGTCGTTGTCTTGATCTGCATATCCGCCAGAATGTGCTGCACTGCCTGGTTCTCGATGATTGGACGGCCGAAGGTCTTGCGGACCTTCGTGTAACGTACTGTGTGGTCGATCGCTGCCTGTGCGATGGCAACGGCGCCGATCGCGCCGACCGGACGTGTGCGGTCCAGATTCTTCATGGCGAGGTAGAAGCCCTGTCCCTCTTCGCCGATCCGGTGATCTGCAGGGACGCGCACGTTGTCAAGAATCAGATCCACGGTGTTGGACATACGGAATCCGAGTTTGTCCTCTTCCTTACCTACGGAGAGGCCGGGTGTGTCCCGCTCTACCATGAAGCATGTGATGCCTTTGTACCCTTTCGAGCGGTCCACGGTGGCAAGGATCGTGTAGATACTGGCCAGACCACCCGAAGTGACGAAACACTTGGTGCCGTTCAGGATATAGTCGTCTCCGTCGCGCACAGCGGTCGTGCGGATCGAAGCTGCGTCACTGCCTGATTCCGGCTCGGTGAGGGCGAAGGCTGCGATTTTGCCCTGCCTGATGAAGTCGCCGTAGTACCTCTTCTGCTCCTCTGTACCACCGTTCAGAACGGGGCCGAAGGACATGTTCGCGGAAGAGCTGCCCGCCAGGAATCCTCTGTCGCCGTACTGGCTCAGCTGTTCACGGATCAGCATCTGTTCAAAAATGCTCAGGCCAAGTCCGCCATACTCTTCCGGAAGTCCCATGGTGCAATAGCCAGCCTCAAACATCTTGTGGTAGAGGTCCCAGGGGAATTCTCCGGACTGTTCCCGCTCCTTCGTGATGACCGGAGCGATCTCCTTGATCGCGAATTCGCGCGCCATTTCCTGAAGGCCGATCTGATCTTCTGTCAATGCAATACTCATATCTTTTTCCTCTTCCCATCATGTCTTATTACATTGCTGTGCATCCTCCCGAAGGAGATATTCTTTTAAACCAATGCTTCCATCGCGGAACAGCCTGTCATCCATTATCTTCAATGCCGGCGAAATGACCGGAGCAAATTCCATCTGCGCAAGAATATCTCTTTCGAGATCAACCCCCGGAGCGATCTCTTCAAGGACCAGCCCCTGGTCCGACAGGCGAAAGACCGCCCTCTCCGTTACATAGACCACCTTCTGCCTGTTCAGCAGTGCCTGCCGTGCGCTGAAAGTGATCTGCTGGATCTTCTCTTTGAATTTTTTACGTTTCCCTTCCTGTACAATGATCAGTTTCCCGTCACGGATCTCTTCCTGCAGTCCGCCCGCAGTAAATGTTCCGCAGAAAACGATCGTCGGCGTTGCCGCAACGATATCAATGAATCCTCCGGAACCCGTGACAGTACTGCCGAATCTGCTGACATTGATGTCGCCGGATTCATTTGTCTCAGCCAGACCGAGATACGCGCCGTTGAGGATCCCTCCGTGGTACAGATCGAACTGAACATCTTCTTCCCATACCGCCTGCGGATTCAACTGTGTCCCGAAAGGCATTCCCAACCCGGGAACGCCACCGATCACGCCGATCTCGACGGAAAGTGTGATCTCCTCTTCACAGCCTTCTTCACTGACAACGGCGGACATCGTCTCCGGAATGCCGATTCCGATATTAACCATGTCATACCTTTTCAGTTCAAGGCTGGCCCTTCTTGCAATGACTTTGCGCACGTCCAGCGGTACAGAAAACGCATGCGGGTCCACCGGGATGCGTACGTCTCCGAGCATCGCGGCACTTCTGTAGATTCCTCTCGTCATACCGGCGAACTTCAGCGGGTCCCGAATGACGGAAATGTAATCGACCAATATACCCGGCACCGCTGCTTCCTTTGCCGGAATGCTGCCGTTTCTGACATATTCCCGGCACTCGACCAGGACAGGGGATCTCTGCACTTTCGCACACATCGCTGCGTAGCGTGTGTACGAGGCATACATCTCGTCTTTGAAGGAAACATTGCCGAACTCATCCGCAAATGTGCCGCGCAGGATGCAAAGGTCGATTTGGGGGACCAGATACCGCAGGTATTCTTCTCCTCCGACATCGACAAGTTCCACGACATCTTCTGTCGTGACTTCGTTCATCTTTGCCCCTTCAAGGCGAGGGTCCACATAGGTTCCAAGCCCAACTTTGCTGAGAAGTCCCTTCTCTCCCTGTCCGCCGGCTCTGATCACATGTGTGATGATGCCCTGCGGAATGCTCCATGCCTGCAGTTTGTTCTCCGCGATCATCTTATTGAGCTTTTTGGACAGTCCGAAATGCGCACCATACAATTTGGCGATCATTCCCTCATGCGCAAATCGCTCCAGTACGACGTTTCCGCCGCAGATCACGATGCTCAGGTCTCTGGGATGGCCGGTCTCCAGAAAGCGCTTCTCCAATAACGCAACGGTTTCTTCTGCAACGGTACTCATTCCAAAACCGGCGATCAATATACTGGTACCGTCCTGAACGTATCTGGATAGGATCTCTTCCTTGTTTACCAGTTTCGACCTCATGCCGTCACATCCTTTTCCTGTTTCCGCAGGTGTCTCCCTCCACTTTGCGAAGGGAGACACCTGAATCTTCTCCTCCTGTTATTCTCCAGGTTCCTGCGGCATTCCCCTCGATTTAAATGCCGCTCAATCAGTGACCACTATGCAGATTCAATAATCCGAAAAATCTGGTTTTCGTGTGCTGCTGTATCAGTGAAAGATCAGACAACACCCATCGATGCAAGGACGACGGCTGTCAGACCGACGATCAGCGGGAATACAGTCTGTGTGAAGAACGCGTGCTGATAGCAGGTCCAGTTCAGCTCCAGACCATAGACTCTCAGGCCGGACTGAATCGAAGCGTTGTGGGGCAGCGAATCCAGACCGCAGGAACCGACCGTGCAGAGACGGTGGATGGCGCCGGGATTCAGGTGCATCTGCGCGAAGCGGTCCGCAAAGGCACCGAACATGATGCCCATACCACCGGAAGCACTGCCGCAGAGACCGGCTGCCAGGTTCGCGATGATGAGGACCTGCAGAGCCTCAGGCGCATGGATCTTATCCAGCAGGGTAACTGCATATTCAAAGCCGGGGGTCAGCGCAACGACTGCGCCGAAACCAGCCATGAAGCCGACAGGAAGCAGAACGGAGAAACCGTTGTTGAAGCCCTGTACGATCGAATCGAGGCACTTCCGGATATTGTGATCAAAGTTCTTCCAGAACAGGATGAAGCAGCACAGTGTGCCGAGCAGCAGGCAGATGCCGTTCGGGAGCTTGATGACGTTCAGGGTCACCAGAACTACGATACTGGGCAGCAGGCACTTGAAGAGGTTCATGCTGGGATCCAGCTCTCTCTCGATCTCTTTGCCTTTTTCACGCTGAGTGATCAGTGCGCCGGTAGGAAGGAAGTGCTCTCCTCTCTTTTCTGCTCTCTTCAGAATGTACCAGATGTACAGGTTGCAGAGGACTGCGATCTCAATGGCCATGATCACGCCGAGCACAGGACCTGCCATCGCGTCTGTTCCAAGATAGTTGGTAGGCAGGAGGTTCGTAACAGACGGCGCGCCGGGAAGTGCCCAGCCTGTGACCGTACCGGAACCCCACATGTTCGCCATCATGAATGCCCACGGGATATCGAGCTTCTCATAGACGTCTCTTGCGATGCTGGCGATCAGGAAGATGACGACGAAGAGGCTGATGCCGCCCATTGTAAGGACCATCAGGATGCAGGCAATATAGAACATCGCCATGAACTTGGAGTTCTTGGAGCGAAGCGCCAGGCCCGCCAGTTTCAGAGCGATATAATGTGCCGCGCCGGAAGCGCCCATCGAAGCCGCGAAGATCGCGCTTGTCAGGAACAGGATACCGTTCTTGGACACATAGTTGCCAACGCCCTGAATGTAGGTCGTGGACATGACTTCCCAGATATTCAGGCCGGAGAACAGCAGGACAACGATTGCTGCCACAGGCGCGAAAATGTAGATATTCACACGTTTGAACGCAAGGAATATCAGCGTAAACAGTCCTAACAGGATGCCGATTAAGCTTAACATACTACCTATCTCCTTTCCTTATTGATGAGTCTCTGGAAATCTCATCAGATATCCGCTTCGTTAACGATCTGTCTGCATGAATGATCCTGATGTTTTTGTTTTGTATTTGCCGACCGGGTTCGAAGGGTCACTCGGTCAGAAAGCGAAGTTTTGAATGTTTAAATGTGAGTACCAGCAATCCGGCCAGGATACATCCCACGCCGAATATACCGAACGTTCCGTTGTAACTGCCGGTCGTCTCTGCCATGTATCCCAGCACTGTCGATCCGAGGGAACCAACGCCGTTTGAGATCATGATGATGATGCCCATGATGACCGAGAAATTGGCATTGCCGAAATATTCTGCCAGAAGCAGGGACTGCCCGACATAATTGATGCCCATGCCGAAACCCAGAAATGCAGCTGCCGCCACAAACAGAGCGCCGGAAGAACCCAGAAAGAACAGGACTCCCGCACAGCCCATGAGACAGAACCCCAGACCGACCTCATATTTGGAGGGGATCATCCTGCCGATCACGCCGCCCAGCAGCCTTCCGAAAAGGCCGGCAATGGAGATGATCGAGATCAGGAAGGCAGCCTTCCCGGATTCCATACCCGTACTCATGGCAAACCGCACGATATGGCCGATCATACCGAAGTACAGCGCGACTCTGACAATACTGAGGAAAGAGAACATCCAGAATTCTCTTGTTGAAAGAGCCTCTTTCATAGTCAGATCATGTGTAAACTGCGGTAGTTTCAGGGTTCTCTTTTTAGCTTTTGTGCCGCCTCCTGCGTAATCTCTGCCGTCTTTGACTTCCCCGATCTCCTCTGGTCTGTCCTTGATACAGAACGCCGAGAGCAGGATCGCGACGACACAGAAAGCTGCGCAGATGATCCATGCCCACTCCCAACCCGCCATGTTCGCCACCGCGGACAGGAGGGGGCTCGCCAGAAATCCTCCGATCGTTCCCGCCGTCAGGACGATTGACAATGCTGTGGGTTTCTGTGCATCAAACCACTCATTTACCAGTGCCTGGCCTCCGACCAGACAGCCGATGCTGATACCGCTGCCGATCATGACACCATACAGAAAGATATAGCCGATCCCTGTGGGCTTCAGAATCGCCATGCAAAGACTTCCGATGATGGTCAGAATGCTTCCGATGATGAACGACCTTTTATAGCCCAGGTTTTTGATCACGATTCCGGCGATCGGAGCTGCAAACCCCTGTACCGCCGTATTCAGACTGACCGCCAGGCCCATGGTCGCAGCACTGATCCCCAGACTTACTGTCATCAGGGAGTTCACGACGCTTCCGCCATACAGAGGGATGGCAACATTGATGAAATAGATGATCCAGACGAAGACCACCAGATACCATCCGTAGAATACTTTCCCTTTCTTACTCATGCCTGCTCCCGTCAATACTGAATGCGTTTTCGACGACCTCTGCTTTTTCTTGCAGTCAGCAGTCAGTTGATGCGCTTCATCATCTTCTTGGCGATCACATTCCGCTGGATCTGGTTCGCGCCTTCAAAGATCGCGAACAGTTTAGCGTCGCGGAACAGCTTCTCCACCGGATAGTCCCTGCAGTAGCCGTATCCGCCGAACAGCTGCACGGCATTGGTGGTGACTTCCATCGCGATGTCACTGCAGAAGGTCTTTGTGATCGAGCCGAGCTCGGAATCGAGGACGCCTTCATCGATCATGCGCGCTGCGTTATAGCAGAGGTGTCTCGCCGCTGTCGTCTTGATCTGCATATCCGCCAGGATATGCTGCACTGCCTGGTTCTCAATGATCGGCTTGCCGAAAGTCTTACGCACCTTGGTATAGCGGACGGTGTGGTCGATAGCAGCCTGCGCAAGCGCAATGGCTCCGATCGAGCCGATCGGCCGTGTCCGGTCGAGGTTCTTCATGGCGAGATAGAAGCCCTGTCCTTCCTCGCCGATCCGATGATCCACAGGCACCCTGACGTCCTCGAGGATCAGGTCGACCGTATTCGACATACGGAAGCCCATCTTGTCCTCTTCCTTTCCGACTGTCAGGCCGGGGCGGTCTCTCTCGACCATGAAGCAGGTGATGCCTTTGTATCCTTTTGAACGGTCCACAGTGGCAAGGATCGTATAGATACTCGCCAGACCGCCGGAAGTCACAAAGCATTTCGTCCCGTTGAGCACATATTCATCGCCGTCACGTACAGCGGTCGTGCGGATCGAGGCGGCGTCGCTGCCGGATTCCGGTTCCGTAAGGGCAAATGCCGCGATTTTGCCTTCCTGGATGAATTTCCCGTAGTACTTCTTCTGTTCCTCTGTGCCACCGTTCAGGATCGGGCCGAACGCCATCTCACCGGAAGAGCAGCTCGCCAGAAAACCTACATCTCCGTACTGACTCAGCTGTTCATTGATCAGAAGCTGCTCAAAGATGCTGAGTCCGCCGCCGCCGTATTCTTCCGGAAGTCCCATCGTCGAATAGCCGGCGTCAAACATTTTCTGGTACAGCTCCCACGGGAATTCTCCAGACTGTTCCCGCTCCTTCGTGATGACAGGTGCGATTTCCTTAATTGCGAAATCACGTGCCATCTGCTGCAGTGCGATCTGATCTTCTGTTAACGAAATACTCATGCTTTTTCCTCCGATCAGTGCCCGATGAAATTAGGTTTTCTCTTCTCCATAAAGGCCTTCACGCCCTCTTCCTTGTCCTGCGTCCGGGCGAGGGAGAGCTGTGCCCATTCACACATCCGGAATCCGTCACGGATGTCCACATCCAGCGCGACATTTGCCGCATGTTTGATGAAGGAGAGCGCCAGCGGAGCTCTTGCGGTCATCATCCGGGCAAATTCCAGCGCCTTGTCCATCAGCTGATCCTGCGGTACAACAGCTGTGACCAGCCCTCGCAGATAGCACTCATCCGCTTTGACGCGCCTGCCGGTCAGCGCCATTTCCTTCGCGAGCTGTGTGCCGGCGCACCGCGCGATCCTCTGGATCCCGCCGCAGCCGGGGACGATACCCAGTCCGGCTTCCGGCATGCTCATGGAGGCATTGTCAGACATGATGCGGATATCTCCCGCCATTGCCATCTCTGTACCGCCGCCGATGCACATACCGTTGATCGCCATGATGATCGGTTTGTGGCAGGCTTCCAGTCTGTCGACGGCATCCTTAAAGGAATTGGGGATAAAGAATGTATCCGTATGGAAGCCGCTGATATCATTTCCGGAAACGAAGATCTTCTTGTCGATGGCTGTGATGATGCCGACGCGCATATCGTTGTCGTTGTCCAGGAACTCGGCAAAGTGCCGCAGATCCTCGTGACAGGCTGTGTTCAGGGAGTTCCTTTTCTCCGGCCGATCGATCGTCAGGACCGCGATATTGCCGTCGATGATCTCGAGTTTCAGAATGTTCATTTTAGGAAGTTCCATTGTGTCACCCCTCTTTCTCTAAAATTCTTCTTCCGCAATACACCGGAATCTCAGTCCCTCTTCGTGTCCAGCATCTCTTTGAGACCGATCTTGCCTTCGCCAAAGATCTTGGCATCCATGATCTTCAGATCCTCGGCGATCACAGGCTTGAATTCCATCTGCCCGAGAATATCTTTTTCAAGATCTACGCCCGGCGCGATTTCTTTGAGTGTCAGACCGGCTTCCGTCAGTTCGAACACGGCACGTTCTGTGACAAAGAGGACTTTCTGTCCGTTTGCAAGTGCCCTGGGGCCGCTGAATGTGACCTGCAGCAGGTCTTTCTTGAATTTCTTCTTTTTGCCTTCCTGCAGGATCACCAGCTTGTTGTCCTTCACCTCTACCTGAAGACCGCCGGCGGTGAAAGTACCGCAGAACACGATGACCGGTGTCGAGGTAATAATGTCGATGAAGCCTCCGGATCCGGTCACGACGGGGCCGAATTTACTGACGTTCACATCTCCTGCGGCATTGATCTGCGCCAGCCCGAGGAACGTGACATCCAGCAGTCCGGCATGGTAATAGTCGAACTGGATATCCTCTTCCCAGATCGCCTGCGGATTCACCTGTGTGCCGAATTTCTCATTTGGAGCTGCCGCACCGCCGATCGTGCCGGCCTCCACGGAGAGCGTCATATCATCGGAACAGCCTTCTTCTCCGACGACAGCGGAAACCGCTTCGGGCATGCCGATCCCGATATTCACGACTGCATTGGGGACCAGCTCATAGGCTGCTCTTCTTCCGATCACCTTTCTCTCGTTCAGCGGAATCGCGAAAGAATCGTTGTCGAGAGGGATCCGGACATTGCCGAGCAGTGCATCACTGTGAACGACCTTCATCGTTGTTCCGTAGTACTTGATGGGATCGCTGATCTTGCACACAGCATCCACGAGGACACCGGGGACATCCACTTCCTTGGCGGGTATGGAGCCGTTCTTCACATACTCCCGGCACTCCACGATGACCTTGCCGCCCTGGGCCTTGCAGCACATGGCGGCGTAGCGGGTATAGGACAGGAACATTTCGTCCTTAAAGGACACATTTCCAAATTCATCCGCATAGGTGCCGCGCAGGATACAGACGTTGATCTTCGGAACTTTGTACCGCAGGTATTCCTCTCCCGCGACGTCCACGAGTTCCACGATCTCCTCATCCGTGACATCGTTCATCTTGGCGCCTTCCAGACGGGGATCGACATAGGTCCCGAGGCCGACCTTTGTGATCAGATAGTCCTCACCGCAGGCACCGGCACGCAGGAGATGCCCGATCAGGCCCTGCGGGATGTTCCAGGAGAGACACTTATTGTCAGAGACCAGCTTGCACATATCCGGTGCCGGTCCGTAGTGACCTACCAGGACCCTCTTGACCATGCCGTCATGCGCGAAATGATTGAGGCACACATTACCGCCGCCACTGATCACACCCAGATCCCTCGGATGTCCTGTTTCCAGGAACGACTTCTCCAGCGTGTCCGTCAGTTCGGCACCGAGCGTGCACTTGCCGAAGCCCGGCAATGCGACCCAGTCACCGTCCTTTACGTACTTCCGGATGGCGTCCTCCATTTTGCAAAATTTCTGCTTCATAGATTTTCCCTCCTCCTTTTTTTATTTCTGATCCGGCACCTGCCGGATTGGATACGAAATTGTGCTCAAATCAGTCAAGTTGACGATGGATCGTTAGTTCGTTAAAATAATATCGTTGTTTGTTTCAGAAAGGAGTTCCTATGAATATGGATGAACGATCAATCTCCGAGACTTATCTGGTTCCCGCCGAATGGCTTCGTCCGTATCTCGCATCATCGCTCACCAGGAGCCGTCTGCTGGGACTGGATCCTTCCGCCAATACCTTTCCGCCTGTTACGAAAGATGATTCTGCGGACGCCGTTAAGAACGTTCCGGTGAGTGCACGGTACAATTACAATGCGCTTCCCGGCTTCTTCCGCCGCCTGAATGATGCCGTTTCCTCACTGGGACTGGCACTTTTCTCAGCAAACTCTGATCTTGAGATCTTCAATCTTGCAGGAGATCCGGATCTCCTTTCTGAACTCTGGGACAGGAATCTCGGTGTCGGGACCTGCCTTGCTGAGCGCCTGGTCGGCACGAATGCGCTCAGCCTTGCCCATCACCTGGGCCGGGATGTCTGGCTCGATGGACGGGATCACTACAGTGACGTCCTGAAAGATTACATCTGTTACGCACAGATCGACACACCGGACCTCAACAACCTTTCCTTTGAGCACCTTCTGGTCATTCCCCGGGAGAAATACTTCAAAGGGATCGAGCACCTGGCGGAATACTTGTTCTTCTCTGCAAAGGCGATCTTCAGTTCCGGCATTACGCCGACTGCTTCCTATGCGAAGGACTTCATCAATGCCTTCATGGACAGCAGCAACTCCAGTTACGTCATTCTGGATCAGGATTTCAACATTACAAACGTCGGCAATGCGATCCTCACGGGCAACAGATTAAATTTGAAGGATATTGTCGGGAGGCCTGTAGAAAGTATTTTTAAGGCAACTACTCCTTTCCTTCCAAGAATTCGGGCCAGGGAACCCATCTACATGGAGGAAGTCATTGTCGATCACAAGCATCGGCGCCCGCACGTTCTGCTGATGAGCACCATGCACTTTGTGAGCGGCGGGGAGAAGATCACCGCACTGGTCTTTCGAGGAAAGATACAAGCCGCGCGGGAGACACAGTCCCTGGTCAACGGCGGCGCCGTGTTCACGGTAGACGATCTGATCGGAGAGGCGCCCTGCTTCAAACGGTTCAAAATTGCCGTTATGAAAGCTGCGCAGAGCAATGGCTCTGTTCTGATCACCGGAGAGAGCGGGACGGGTAAGGAACTGGTCGCGCACTCGATCCACAATGCAAGCAGCAGGTCTGACAAGCCTTTCCTTACGCTGAACTGCGCTGCTCTGCCTAAAGAACTGATCAACAGTGAGCTGTTCGGATATGGGGAAGGTGCTTTCACCGGTGCCAAGCGGGGCGGTTCTGTCGGTAAATTCAAGCTGGCGGACGGCGGTACGCTGTTCCTGGATGAAATAGGAAGCATGCCTCTCGACCTGCAGGCAGTCCTTCTGCGCGTTCTGGAGGATCACATCGTCAATCCTCTGGGGAGCAGCAAATCTTACCGCGTCGACGTACGCATTGTTGCCGCCAGCAATCAGGATTTGCTGAAGGCGGTCTCCGAAGGACGATTCCGGTCGGACCTCTATTACCGTCTAAGTCCGATCCAGATCCGGACAGTTCCTCTTCGGAATCACATCGAGGATCTCCCTCTGATCACGGACTACATCCTGAAACAGCTGGCAGATTCCTACGGCCGGATCGAACTGCACGCCACACCGGAGCTTCTGAAAGTCATGGCCCGCCACACCTGGCCGGGAAATGTACGTGAACTTCGCAATGTACTGGAGTCCATGGTCGTGACGACGGACCATGCTGCCCTGCTTCCCGAAAATCTTCCCGACAGCTTCCACGATCTGCTTAACAATGCGGACAGCCGTTCAAATGCTTCTCAAAATGTCAGACAGCAGATAGACAGCTACGCTTCCTTGGAACGCGACCGCATTCTCTCGCTGATGAATAAGTACAACGGCAACAAATCAAAAGTTGCCAAAGAATTGGGAATCACCCGCCAGACACTGTATGCACGCCTGACGAAGTACGGAATCTGAAAAGTCCGTCACTTATTGTTAAGCAAATGTCATGCCAGATCATTCCTCTTGTTGAAAATGACGGATTTCGTGGGTTTTCTGGAGATTTGACTGTGAAGAATGGTGTTAAAAAGTGTCTAGTGTGTATGATGCATCATACATATTCATACATTTTCATACATACAGTTTTGTGGACAAATTTCCGCATGACAAAAAAGGAAGGGCAACCTCAGGTTGGTTGCCCTTCCTTTTTTACTTGTCTCACATAGGCTCTCACACAGGGGACGGTTCCAATGTCATTTAGTTAAAGCCCCCTCCCCCGTGCCGGCTTCTTTCTTAAAACTTTTTTAATTTATTACTTGCCCTTTCCGCCTCCTTCTTCCAAGATAGTTTTGCCGCTCAAATCTTTGAAAGGCTGTCTTCCGGTCATCTGCCGATCATCTTCAGAATCTCTTCCACAGAATATTCCGGTGCCGCCGCAGCTACAGCATCCCAGATCGGGCGCAACTCCTCCGGATCATGTCCGAGAATCTCTGCTGCTTCCTTCAGATCCCTGCCCTGCCGAAACTGATATATCAGCATGGAGACTCGTTCTGCAAAAGCGCCGGCCTGCCGGCCCTCCTCAAAGCCTTTATAACGTTCGTTCCGAAGTGTCATCTCCCAGTCCATGTACTCGTTCCTCCACTTCGCGTTGCTTCTGGCCAGACGCACCTCATTCTGCACGCGTTCCGCGAAGCTGCCTCCCTGTGCAGACTCGCTCCCGGCCACCAGTTCCAGAAAGCCTTTCAGATCTGGTGAGATCTCACCGCATGTGCCTCTCGCGTTCAGCAGGACCTTCGTCATTCCGTCGTTCAAGGCCAGTTCTTTGTCGTCACTGCAGTAATAGTTGAAAATATACCTGTAGAAGCCTCTTCCAAAAGGATCAAACGGTGCAATGAACAGAATGATTACCTCATTCAGTTCATTATAACTTCCTCCCCGATCCAGTGATGCCTGATCCATCGCGCCGCCATAATATCGCATGCGTTTCGGAATATTCTTCTCATCGCGAAGCTGCATCTCGATGTTGATAAGGCGCCCTTCGACATCTCTTGCAATGAGATCCAGGCGCACGCCTTTTGCGTCCATCGAAAGGCGGATCTCCACTTCTTTGCGGGCCTCTGTAAGTTCCCGGATATGGTACTCCGGCTGATGCTGCTCTGCCGGAGCCCCATGCGTCGGATCCAAAAGGTCCTTGGGTTGCTCCGGCGTGACTCCGGCAGGTCATTGGCCTGCACGGCAGCATTGCCGATTATGAACAAAGCACGAATCACCTGCAGCTGCAGGCAGATCGTGTCTGTTTGAGTTGATTGTAGCACCGAATGGGTCCAGATACAATGTCGTACCGCTTCCATCCGGCTCCGTGCTCCAGCCCCGAAAGGTGCTGAAAGGTCTGGTGGGGGCCTGCTCAGTTGCTCCACATCTCTCAGAGCGACCGATGGATCCGACCGCTCTTCCTTGCATCCATATACACATCCTTAAACATTCTTTTCATACCGCCCCCGACATAGATGTTGTACGGTATCACAAGGCCGTCCGATATAATAACATCCCGGAACGGCATAAAAGTCGCTTCCACTATTAGCGGCATTGGCGCACCATAAAACATCTCTTCCCAGCTCGAAATGATACCGCTCACCTGGTATACCTCTTCATCCTCCAGAGAAATGAAGATCGTGCCCTTCTTCAGGTGCCTTTCCATCAGAAACTGTCCCTGAATCCGCCGCTTCCAGCTTTGGATGATCTTCCTTGCATTTTGCGCCGCCCAGTGGCC
>DFIR01000106.1:20924-26729 GCA_002372815.1 Lachnospiraceae bacterium UBA3692 | reverse complement strand
GGCCCCGGCATGCGCGAGATGCTCAACCCCACGTCCGCGATCGCGGGCATGGGCCTCGACACGACCGTGGCGCTGATCACGGACGGACGCTTCTCCGGCGCCTCCCGCGGCGCTTCCATCGGCCACGTCTCCCCGGAGGCGGCGGTCGGCGGACCGATCGCCCTCGTCGAGGAGGGAGATCTCATCTCCATCGATATCCCGGCCAACAAGCTGGAGCTCAAGGTCTCCGACGAGGAGCTCGCGAGAAGGCGTGCCTCCTGGCAGCCCAGAGAGCCCAAAGTGACCGACGGGTATCTGCACAGATACGCGGCGCTCGTGACGAGCGGCAACCGCGGCGCGATCCTCGAGCTTCCCCAGTGATCCGGAGCGCGGGAAGATACGGAAACGGAGGACAGGATAATTGAAACTTACAGGAGCTGAGATCGTCATCAAGTGCCTGGAGGAGCAGGGCGTGGATACCGTGTTCGGCTATCCGGGCGGCGCGATCCTCAACGTCTATGACGCTCTCTACAAGAACAGGAACAAGATCCGTCATTTTCTCACGTCCCACGAGCAGGGCGCCGCGCACGCGGCGGACGGATACGCCCGCGCGACCGGCAGGGTCGGCGTCTGCCTTGCGACAAGCGGCCCCGGTGCGACCAACCTGGTCACCGGCATAGCGACGGCGTACATGGACTCCGTTCCGCTCGTCGCAATCACCTGCAACGTGACGCTGCCGCTGCTCGGCAAGGACTCCTTCCAGGAGGTCGACATCGCCGGCATCTCCATGCCGATCACGAAGCACGGATTCATCGTCAAGGACGTGAACATCCTGGCCGACACGATCCGCAGGGCGTTCGTGATCGCCAGCAGCGGCCGCCCGGGCCCGGTCCTGATCGATATCACCAAGGACGTCACCGGCGCGAAATGCGAATATGTCCCGCCGAAGGACAAGGTACAGTACTCGATCTTCAAGAGCGCCACGAAGAAGCGCTGCGACGACGAGGACATCCGGAAAGCAGCCACCATGCTGCTCGCCGCGAAGAAGCCCTTCCTGTACGTCGGCGGCGGCGCGGTCATCTCCGGCGCCTCCGAGGAGCTGAAGGAGCTCGCCGAGCTGATCGACGCGCCTGTGTGTGACTCCCTGATGGGCAAGGGTGCCTTTGACGGGCACGACCCTCGCTACACGGGCATGATCGGTATGCACGGGACCAAGGCGTCCAATTTCGGCGTCTCCCAGTGCGACATGCTGGTGTCCCTCGGCGCACGATTCTCCGACCGCGTGACGGGCAATCCGAAGAAATTCGCCTCCCGCGCGAAGATCCTGCACATCGACATCGATGCCGCGGAGATCAACAAGAACGTCAAGGTCGATTTCTCCATCGTCGGGGACCTGAAGGAAGTGCTGGTCGCCCTGAACAGGGAACTGCGCAGCCGGATCAGCGAACCCGTCGACCATAAGGACTGGCTCGCGCAGATCGCGCAGTACAAGGAGCGCTATCCGCTGACCTATGACCACAGCCGGCTCACCTGTCCCATGCTGATACAGAAGCTGGACGAGCTGACGGAGGGCAAGGCGATCATCACGACGGACGTCGGACAGCACCAGATGTGGGCGGCGCAGTATTATACTTTCTCGCGGCCCAGGACCTTCCTGACCTCCGGCGGACTCGGGACGATGGGCTACGGCATCGGCGCCGCGATCGGCGCGCAGGTCGCCTGCCCGGACGACGTCGTCATCAACATCGGCGGGGACGGATGCTTCCGCATGAACATGAACGAACTGGCCACCGCCAGCCGTTATAATATCCCCATTATCGAAATCGTGGTTGACAACCGCGTTCTCGGAATGGTAAGACAATGGCAGACTCTTTACTACGGTAAAAGATATTCAGCCACCGTCATCGAGGACAAGGTGGATTACTGCAAAGTGGCGGAGGGTCTCGGCTGCAAGGCGTTCCGTGTCACGCGGCCGGAGGAACTGGAATCCGTGCTGAAGGAAGCGCTTGCGCTCCACGAGCCCGTCCTGATCGACGCGGTGATCGAGGAGGATGACATGGTCTTCCCCATGGTCTCGCCCGGTGCTTCCATCGAGGAGGCGTTCGACGAGGCGGACCTGAAGGCACAGGGAGAGGAGTAAGGTAAGAGATATGAGCAGAGTGTACAACTTTTCCGCAGGTCCGGCGGTGCTGCCGGAGGAGGTCCTCCTGGAGGCGCAGGCCGAGATGCTGGATTATCACGGAAGCGGGATGTCCGTCATGGAGATGAGCCACAGGGGCAAGGTCTTCGACGGGATCATCAAGGAAGCTGAGAAGGACCTGCGCGAGCTGATGAACATCCCGGACAACTATAAAGTGCTGTTCCTGCAGGGCGGCGCGTGGTCGCAGTTCTCCGCGATCCCGATGAATATGATGAAGCACGGCAAGGCCGCCTACATCGTCACCGGACAGTGGGCCAAGAAGGCCTGGCAGGAAGCCGGCCGCTACGGCGATGCCGTGAAGGTCGCCTCCTCCGAGGACCGCACTTTCAGCTACATCCCGGACTGCTCGGACCTCGATATCCCCGAGGATGCCGATTACGTCTACATCTGCGAGAACAACACCATCTACGGGACGAAGTTCTGGGAGCTGCCGAATACCAAGGGGCATGACCTGGTGGCGGACGTCTCCTCCTGCTTCCTCTCCGAGCCGGTCGACGTGTCGAAATACGCGGTGATCTACGGCGGCGTGCAGAAGAACATCGGACCTGCCGGCGTCGTGATCGCGATCATCCGCGAGGACCTGATCACGGACGACGTGCTGCCGGGCACCCCCACCATGCTGAAGTGGAAGACCCAGGCGGACAACGATTCCCTGTTCAACACGCCTCCCGCCTACGGCATCTACATCTGCGGCAAGGTCTTCAAGTGGCTGAAGGCGCAGGGCGGACTCGCCGCCATGAAGGAGCGCAACGAGCGCAAGGCGAAGATCCTGTACGATTTCCTCGACCAGAGCCGTCTCTTCAAGGGAACCGTGGAAAAGAAGGACCGCTCCCTCATGAACGTCCCCTTCGTCACCGGCGACAAGGAACTGGATGCGCTCTTCGTCAAGGAGGCGGAGAAGGAAGGCCTCGTGAGCCTCAAAGGCCACCGCTCGGTCGGCGGCATGCGCGCCAGCATCTACAACGCGATGCCCGAGGAAGGCGTCGTGAAGCTGGTCGATTTCATGAGACGCTTCGAAGAAGCACACAGCTGAAACAGCCGACAGCATATAACGGAAGGATAGCAGATCTACATGACCACATATAAATTCCACTGCCTGAACAACATTTCCAGGATCGGACTGAAGCGCTTCAACGGCCTCTACGAGCAGGTCGACAACATCGAGGAGGCCGACGGCATCCTGGTGCGCAGCGCTTCCATGCACGAGATGGAGTTCTCCGACAACCTGCTCTGCATCGCGCGCGCCGGCGCGGGCGTGAACAATATCCCGCTCGACCGCTGTGCGGAGAAGGGCATCGTCGTATTCAATTCCCCCGGTGCGAACGCCAACGGCGTGAAGGAGCTGGTCTTCGCCGGCATGCTGCTGGCGTCCAGAGATATCGCCGAGGGCATCGAATGGGTGCGCAGCCACAGCGATGACGCAGACATCGCGAAACACGCGGAGAAGGAGAAGAAACAGTTCGCCGGCGTGGAACTGCAGGGCAAGAAGCTCGGCATCATCGGCCTCGGCGCCATCGGTGTGCGCGTCGCCAACGCCGCCGTCAACCTGGGCATGGATGTCTACGGATATGATCCGTATGTCTCCGTCGACAGCGCCTGGCACCTGAGCCGGAAGATCAACCACGTGCTGAACGTGGAGGACATCTACGAGAGCTGCGACTACATCACGATACACGTGCCGCTCCTCGACTCCACGCGCCACATGATCGGCGAGAAGGCCATCGAGAAGATGAAGAAAGGCGTCGTCATCATCAACATGGCGAGAGACCTCCTCGTCGACGAAGAGGCCGTCGTGCGTGCGATCGAAGAGGGCAAGGTCCGCAGATACGTGTCCGACTTCCCGAACCCGACTGTCGCAGGCAAGCCCGGCTGCATCACGACCCCCCATCTCGGCGCCTCCACGGAGGAGTCGGAGATCAACTGCGCGAAGATGGCCGTGGACGAGATGCGCGACTTCCTCGAGAACGGCAACATCCGCAACAGCGTCAACTATCCCAACTGCGACCTCGGCATCTGCAAGACCGGCGGAAGGATCGCCGTCTTCCATGCCAACAAGGCGAACATGATCACACAGTTCACGCGCGTGATGGGCGATGCCGGCGTCAATATCTCCGGCATGGCGAACCAGTCCCGCGGGGAGTATGCCTACACACTGCTCGACATCGACAATGCGGCCTCCCAGGAAGTGATCGACGGCCTCAGAGAGGCGACCGGCGTGTACCGCGTGCGCGTCGTCAAATAACAACAGGAGAGAATGATCAATGGCAGAAATCAGACCCTTCTCCGCCCTGCGGCCCGCCGCCGGGCTTGAACCGGAGATCGCCGCTCTGCCCTATGATGTGTATTCGAGAGCGGAGGCGCGCATCGCTGCGGCGGAGCGTCCCCGCTCCTTCCTTCGCATAGACAGGGCGGAAACACAGCTTCCGGAGGATGCGGACATGTACGGGGACCTCGTCTACCAGAAGGCACGCAGACTCCTGACGGAAGCGGAAGAGCAGGGAGACTATGTCCGCGACGACCGCCCCTGCTTCTATCTCTATGAACAGACCTTCCGGGGCCGGACCCAGACCGGGATCGTCGCCTGCGCCTCCATCGACGAGTACGACAGCGGCGTGATCAGGCGGCACGAGAACACCCGCCGGGAGAAAGAAGAGGACCGCGTCCGCCACGTGGACGCCCTCTCCGCACAGACGGGTCCCATCTTCCTCTGCTACCGCGATACAGACGGGCTGCGCGCGATCGTGGACACCGTGCGGACGCAGCGGGAGCCTTACTGCGACTTCGTCTCCGAGGGGGACGTACGCAACCGCTGCTGGTGCATCCGGGAGGAGGTGCAGATCGAGGCGATCCGCCGTGCCTTCGGGGATGTTCCCCGCCTTTACATCGCTGACGGGCACCACCGCTGTGCCTCGGCCGTCCGCGTCGGCAAGATGCGCAGGGCCGCGGATCCCCACAGCACGGGGGAAGAGGAATACAATTATTTCCTGTCGGTCCTGTTCCCCGACAGCGACCTCATGATCATGGACTACAACCGCGTGATCCGCGACCTCGGCAGCTGCACGGAGGAGAAGCTCCTCGACGCGCTCCGGGAGCTGGGCACGCTCAGCGAGCTGGATGCGGCGGAACGCCCCTGCGTTCCCGCGGCCAAGGGGGAGATGATCCTCTACCTTCCCGGCCGCCGGTTCGGCTTCCGCTTCCGGGAGGACCTCCGCCCGGAGGATCCGGTGAAGCGCCTGGACGTCTCGATGCTGCAGGAACTGGTCCTGGGCCCCGTGCTGGGCATCACGGACCCGACCGGCGACCCGAGGCTGGATTTCGTGGGCGGGATCCGCGGTCCGGAGGAGCTCCTGCGCAGGGTCTCCGGGGGAGATGCCGCCGCGATGGCCATGTATCCGACCTCCATGGATGAGCTGATGTCCGTCGCGGACGCGGGTCTTCTCATGCCGCCGAAATCGACCTGGTTCGAGCCGAAACTCCTGAGCGGGCTCTTCATCCACACATTCGGATAAAAAAACGCTTGCCAAAAGCATCTGATATCTATATAATGAAATAGCTTCGCGAGAAGCGCCGTCTTCGGACGGATAAGCTGGAATAGCGCAGTCGGTAGCGCAACTGATTCGTAATCA